>NZ_JALBGX010000200.1:0-9198 GCF_023006465.1 Rhizobium sp. PRIMUS64
GTTCCCCAGCGGCAGGACGTTGCGGCTGCGCCTGTGCCGCCGCCGGGCGGCGGGCGGCCTTCATCGCCTCGAACTCGGCGAAACGGTCGATAGCCTCTTCCTCCAGCAGCCATTCCACGCCGGCATCCGCATGGAAATGCAGAAGCGCTGCAAGCTCGGCGGGGGAGAGGTCGTTGGCGGAGATCATGCGGCAAGCTTAGCGGAGTGACAGGGGCATTGAAAGGGTGGGCGGCAGATTGCCCGCCCTTGTCTGCTCTATTGCACAGTCCATTGCGCGATGTCCTCGCGTTCGCCGATCAGCGCCAGGCCGTGGGCGATCGACAACAGCTCGCCGCCGCTTTCGATCCGGTCGCGCTCGAAACGTTCGGTGAAGATGCGGCGCACCGCCGGCACGAAGGAGGTGCCGCCGGTGAGGAACACCTTATCGATCTCCGCAGGCTTCGTCTCGGTCTTGTCGAGCACGTCGTCCAGCGCGCCTTCGATGCGGGCGAGATCATCGGCGATCCAGCCTTCGAAATCGCTACGCTTGATGCTGCGATGTCCACCGCGACCAAGCGGCGCGAAATCGAAAGGCGCCTCCTCCGAGGCCGAGAGAGCCATCTTCGTTGCTGACACGGCCTGATAGAGCGGGTAGCCCTCGTCATGGTCGATGAGGTCGATGAAGATTTCGAGCTTTTCCGGTTCCAGGCTGGTGCGTACCAGCTTCTTCAGATCCTCGAATTCGCGCGTCGTCTTGAAGATCGACAGCTGGTTCCAGCGGCCGAAACTGGAATAGTAGTTGGACGGCACTTCGAGAATCTTGTCGAAGCTCTTGAAATGGCTGCCTTTGCCGATCAGCGGTGCGACGATGTTGTCGATCATCCTGTAGTCGAAGTGATCGCCGGCGACGCCGACGCCGGAATGGCCGATCGGTGTTGCCGTCAGCTTGCCGGCAACGGTCTCGAAGCGGATCAGCGAATAGTCGGTCGTGCCGCCACCGAAATCGGCAACCAGTACGGTGGCATCCTGCTTCAGGTTCTGCGCGAAGTAGAAGGCAGCGGCGACCGGCTCATAGACATAGTGGATCTCGGGAAAACCGAAGCGCGATAGCGCCTCATTGTATCGTTCGGTCGCCAACTCCGGATCGGGGCTGGCGCCGGCAAAATGCACCGGCCGGCCGGTGACGATACGGCTGACATCGGAAGGCCAGTGGTCGCCGGCATAGTTGCGCAGGCGCCGGACGAAGATCTCCATCAGATCTTCGAAATTATGCCGTTTTGCGAAGATCAGCGTGCCCTGGAACAGCGCGCTCGCCGCAAAGGTCTTGATCGACTGCAGGAAGCGGCATTCGCCGGGATTGTCGATGAATTGGCGGATCGCCGCATGGCCCGCCTCCACCTTCAGCGCCGAAGCGCCGAGCTGGGCATCCTTCATGAAGGAAAGCGCCGTGCGCATGCTGTCGGCCGTACCCTCCGTGCTCGTAAACGCCATCGAGCGCGTCGCCCCGCCATCCGCCATGGCGAGAACCGTATTCGTCGTGCCGAAGTCGAAACCCAGCGCCTGAGCCATGCCCGCACCTCTTCATGCCGATTGTTATTGGAGACGGAGCATCGCTCCGCGAAAGGGCGTCAGGACGCCCGGATTCAGGAGGGCGGGTGATGCCACAGAGGCGTGACACATTCAAGAGGAGCGGAAGTTGATGTGATCGCGGGCGCACTTCTTCTCCCGGTTGGAAGAAGAAGTGCGCCGCAAGGGTCAATCGGCAATGCCGAACTCAGAGGGCCGTCATCACTCGGCGGCCATTGCCCTTGCCTCCTGCACCTCCGGCTCCTCGACCTTCTTGTGGCCGATCAGTCGGCCGAGGAAGCTTCCGAAGCGGTCCATCTCGACGAAAATGACCGGGGTGATGAAGAGCGTCAGCATCTGCGAGACGATCAGGCCGCCGACGACGGCGATGCCGAGCGGCTGGCGCAGTTCGGAACTTGCGCCGGTGCCGAGCGCGATCGGCAGGGCGCCGAGCAGGGCGCAGAAGGTCGTCATCATGATCGGTCGGAAGCGTCGCACGCAGGCCTCGTGGATCGCCACCGTCGCCTTTTCGCCGGTCGTGCGCATGGTCTCCACCGCCACGTCGATCATCATGATCGCGTTCTTCTTGACGATGCCGATCAGCATCAGCAGGCCGATAAGGGCGATGATCGACAGGTCGAAACCCATGATATCAAGCGCCAGCAGCGCACCGAATGCCGCGGCCGGCAGACCGGACAGAATGGTGAGCGGGTGGATGAAGCTCTCGTAGAGTACGCCGAGCACGACATAGATGGTCAGCACCGCCGCCAGGATGAGGTATGGCGTATTGCCCTGAGACTGCTCGAAAATCTCAGCTGTACCGCCATAGGAGGTGAAAACGTCGGCCGGCATGCTCATTTCCGTCTTGATCTGGTCGATTGCCGCCGTCGCGTCGCTGAGCGAGACGCCTTCCGGCAGGTTGAAGGAAACGGTGGTCGAGACGAGCTGGCCCGTCTGGTTGATTGTTACAGGGCCGACCGTGCGCTCGACATGTGCGAAGTTTGAAAGCGGCACCAGGCTGCCATTGGCCGAGGCGACACGGATTTCCGAGAGCTTCTGGTCGTCCCAGGGCTTGCTCGTGTCGTATTCGACGATGACGTCGTAGCTGTCACCGGTAGACTGGATTTCCGCCGCTGCATATCCGCTGAAGGATTCCTGCAGCGTCGTGCGCAGCGTATCATTGTCGATCCCGTACGCGGCTGCCCGCTCGGTATCGATGACGATGTTGGCCTGCAGGGCGTTGTTCTGGGCGTCCGAGGTCACGTCGGTGAACAGCCGGTCCTTACGCATCGCCGCCTGGATCTTGCCGGCCCACAGGTTGGTCTGATCAGCACTCAGCGCCTGCACCACCAGCTGATATTGGCTGGCCGTCTGGCGACCGCCGAAGCGCAGGCTCTGGTTCGGTGTCACGAACGCCTGCAGGCCGGGGATCTTGTTGATCGCCGTGCGCAGCTCGCGCAGCGTCTGGTCAAGCGGCGCACGCTCCGTCTTGTCTTTGAGTTCGACGAACATCGAGCCGTTGTTCTGCGGTTTGTTGGGGTTGCCGCCGATCGTCGACATCACATGGTTGACCGCCGGGTTCGCCTTGACGACGGCTGCCGCCTGCTGCTGCAGCGCCGCCATGGCCGAATAGGAAATGTCCTGCCGGGCCTGCGTGCTGATCGTCAGGCGGCCGATATCCTCCTGTGGGAAGAAGCTTGTCGGCAGCGTCATGAAGAAATAGATCGTCAGTGCCACCGAGGCGAGGAAAACGCCGAGGATCGTGGGGCGGTGGCGAAGGCACCAGCCGACAGCCCTGTCATAGCCGCGCAGCGTCCGTTCGAAGCCGGCATCGAAGATGCGGATCATGAGCGGCGGGCGGCTCTGGTGGTTGGACAGACGCGAGGCGAGCATCGGCGTCACGGTCAGCGAGACGATTGCCGAAGAGATGATCGCAATCGCAACCACCATGCCGAATTCGTTGAACACGCGGCCGACAACGCCGCCCATCAGCAGGATCGGGATGAAGACCGCGATCAACGAAACCGACATGGAAATGATGGTGTAGCTGACTTCGCCCGCACCCTTGATCGCCGCTTCCCGCACCGGCATGCCATCCTCGACATGGCGCAGGATGTTCTCGAGCATGACGATGGCGTCATCCACCACGAGCCCCACCGCGAGCGTTAGCCCGAGCAGCGAGATGTTGTCGATACTGTAGCCGAGCACATACATGATGCCGAAGGTCGAGATCAGCGACAGCGGAACGGCAAGCCCGGGAATGATCGTTGCTGTCGCATGGCCGGTAAAGAGGTAGATGACGAGAACGACGAGGCCGATCGTTAGGAGCAGCGTGAACTTCACGTCGGAGATGGCATCGCGAATCGGCTTTGCGGCGTCATTCATGACGACCGTGTTGACGGAAGGCGGGATTTCGGCGTGAAGCTGCGGCAGCTTGGCGTTGATCGCATCGACGACATCGACCGTGTTGGCATCCGGCTGGCGCTGGATGGCGAGGATGATGCCGCGTTGGCCGTCATACCAGCTGCCGGTATATTGGTTCTCAACACTGTCTTGCACATCGGCAATATCGCCGAGGTGGATCGGCGCGCCGTTCGGATTGGCAATGACGAGCGAACGGAATTGTTCGGCGCTTGTGCGCTGCGTGTTCGCCGTGATGGTCATGCTCTGCGAATTGTTCTGCAGCGTTCCCACAGGCTGCTGGCTGTTGGCGGCAGCAAGCGCCTTGTTCACGGTGTCGATGCCGATGCCGCGGGTCAAAAGCTTGTTGGGATCGACCTCGACGCGCACGGCATAGGTCTGCGCACCGTAGACGCTGACCTGGGCAACGCCGGGAAGCGTCGAAAGCGACGGCGAGATGATGTTCTCGGCGATGTCGTCAAGCTTGCTGCGCGGGATGGTGTTGCTCTGCACCGAGAGCAGCATGACAGGCGCATCGGCCGGGTTCGTCTTGCGATAACTCGGCGGCGTCGTCAGATTGTCGGGCAGTTGCCGGGTGGCATGCGAAATCGCGGCCTGCACGTCGGCTGCGGCCGCATCGATATTACGACTGAGGTCGAACTGCAGCACGATGCTGGTGCTGCCGAGCGAACTGGAGGCGCTGATTTCGGTGATCCCGGGAATGGTCTCGAACTGCTTGATCAGCGGCGTCGAAACCGAGGTCGCCATCGTCTGCGGCGAGGCACCGCTCAACTGCGCCGAAACGTTGATGGTGGGAAAGTCGACCTGCGGTAGCGCTGCGACGGGTACGAGCTGATAACCGGCAAGACCGGCCAGAATGACGCCGATCGCAAGCAGAGTCGTCGCGACGGGGCGCTGGATACAGAAATTCGGGATCATTGCTGAGCTCCCACCGCGATCGTCTCGGATGGCTGCTGTTGCCGAGGCTCTTCGGCGGAGGCGACATCAAGCGTCTTTTCATCGAACTGCTCGTTGATCGCCTGCTGGTCGCTGAGCTGGCCCTGGCCCTCGACGACGACGTGATCGCCTGCCTGAAGACCCGATTCTATGGCGGTGAAGCCGCCGTTCGCGCGGGCAACGGTGACGGCCGTCAGATGCGATTTGCCGTCCTTGGCGACGAAGGCGAAGAAACCCTCCGGACCAGGGCTGACGGCAACCGTCGGCACCACCACTTGCTGTTCGTCATTGTTGAAATGCACGACGATGTTGACCGACTGGCCTGGCCAGAGCGCGCCGGAGGCATTCTCGAATTTCGCTTTGGCGAGGATCGTGCCCGAGGCCGTATCGACCGTGTTGTCGTAGAAGCTGATTTCGCCCTTTCGCACTTGCCCCTTGGTGGAATTGGGGGCGGTGCTGACCTCGACCGCACCGGCTGCCAAGGCGCTCTTCAGCTCCCTGAGATAGCGTTCCTGCAGGTGGAATTTCACGTAGATTGGATCGTATTTCGCAATAGTGACGATTGCCGCGCCGGCGCTGAGGAAAGCGCCCTTGCTGACAGCGATATCGCCGAGCCGGCCGTCGAAGGGAGCGCGGATATCGGTGTGCTCGAGCAAGATCTGATCGGAGGCCAGCGACGCCTTGTCGGCGTCAACAGTGGCTGCAGCGGTATCACGGGCGGCGACCGCCTGGTCGAGGCTTTGCTGGGTGCCGGCCTTCTGATCGAAGAGATCCTGTGCACGCGTTAATGCGGTCTCGGCTTCCGAAAGCGTTGCCGTGTCGCGCACGATCATCGCATTGTCCTTGTCGACGGTCGCCTTGGCCGTCCGGTCGTCCAGCTTGGCGATCAGGTCCCCGGCTTTGACCGTCGCCCCATCCTGCGCTTTGATGCTGACGATCAGGCCCTGTTCCTGTGCGGCAATGGTCGTATTGTCATCGGCATCGGCCCAGCCGGACGCCGTCACATCCATCGGCAGCGTCGTCTTCACGGCCGCGACTGTTTTGACGACGGTCGGGCCGCCACCACCGCGTCTGCGCCCGCCGCCCTGATGTTGCCCGCCATCTTGCCCCTGATCTGCCTGTGCCTGCTGCCCGCCGCCATTGCTGGTTTCCGGCTGCTTGATGAACTGCGAGAGGTAGGGAATGCGAGAGGCATAAGGGACCCGATTCCCGAATTGCCAGACGCCGACGGCGGCAACGGCGATAACGCTGATGGTGATCCAAAATTTCTTCATGGGCGATACCGGTCTTTGGGCAAGGTTGCGGGGGGCAAGGTTGCGAATTTATGCCCCGATTGAGCCACTTATATTGCGGCGCAAAAAAGACATAATTCCCGGGTCGCGATCACTAAGTGGTTATAACGGCTTAAATTTTTGTAATGAATATTCCGTAATATTCAAACTATACTAATATAGTCCCAGTGTAACCCGACGCCGTTTGACGGCGGAGGGCAGGCGGCTCGCGACAAGACGATGTCGATCCGTGCGCCGTCATTTGCCCCCCGCGAAGAACACGGAAAAAACCAGAGAAGGCAGGTCGTCATGACCGAGTTGGACGCCAGCGAATTTCGTTCTCTCATCATAAGTGTGTTTCCTGAACTCACGGCCTCCGTCTTCAAGCTGGCGGCGAAGGGCTGGGATTCGATGGCGGTCGACGTTGACGACACGCTGATCTTCAAGTTTCCTCGCAATCTCGGCGCGGAAAGAGCGCTTCAGAAGGAAGCCGCCTTGCTCGACATCGTTCGGCCGTCGTTGTCGATGGCGGTTCCAGACATGCGCATTCATGACGGGCCGCCGATCTTCTCCAGCCATGCCAAGCTCGACGGCGAACATCTCATCGCCGAAGATTACGATGCGCTTGGCGAAGGCGATCGTCAGCATCTCGCCGAAGATCTCGCCCGCTTTTACGCCGAGTTGCACGTGCTCGATGCCGATCGCCTGCGCTCGGCCGGTGCCGGCGCGATCCAGCCATGGCAATCGCCGGAGACGGTGCGAACGAGGGCTTTGCCGCTGCTGCCGCCTGACATCGAGAGCTTTGCCCAGGCCATCATTTCCGATTTCGAAGCCTTGCCGCCCGATCCTTACGGCAGCATCTACGGCTTCTTCGATGGTCATGGCTGGAACATGGCCTTCGACCATACGCAAAAGCGGCTGAATGGCATTTATGATTTTGGCGATTCAGGCTTTGGCCCGTTGCACCAGGAATTCATCTATTCGAACTTCATCTCGCCCGATCTGACCGCCCGCATCGTATCGGCCTATGAAATGCTGACTGGACGCAGGCTCGACCGGCGGCGCATTGCGATCCTGACGGGTTTCCATCGTCTTTCCGAACTCGCCGAATTTGCGGACGATCCGGCTTACGTCGAACAGATGATCCGAAGTGCAGCGACATGGGCGGCGGCGGTCCGCGTTGGCTGAGAGGAAATGGTCAGACGGATCGCGCCGCGCCGCCGTCGCAGCGGATGAGCGAGCCGGTGATGTAGCTTGCCGGCTGGCTGCACAGGAAGGCAGCGGTTGCGGCAAATTCCTCAACCCTGCCGTAGCGGCCGACCGGAATGCGCGCTTCCTTGTCGGTACGGATCTCCTCGAGGCTCTTGCCAGTCCGCTTTGCGGCCGCCCCATCGAGATCGTCGAGCCGCGCCGTCAGGATGCTGCCCGGCAGGAGCAGGTTGGTGGTGACGCCGAAGCTCGCCACTTCGGAGGCAAGCGTCTTGCTCCACCCGGCAAGGGCCGGGCGCAGCGTATTCGACAGCGCCAGATTGGCAATCGGTTCGATCACGCCGGATGAGGCAACCGTGAGGATGCGGCCCCAGCCCTGCGCCTTCATGCCGGGCAGCAGCGCATTGGTGAGCGTGATCACCCGAGCGACCATGGAGAGGAAATAGCTTTCGAGCTTTTCGCCCGTCATGTCCTCCGTCGTGCCGGGCGTCGGTCCGCCGGTATTGTTGACGAGGATATCGAGCCCGCCGAACTTCTCCTTCACCGCCGTCGTCGTCATTTCGACGAAGCGTTCGTCCCCGAGATCGGCCCAGATCCAGTCGGCCCGGCCTTTGCCTTCGCTATTGATCGCCTTGCAATTGGCGTCCAGCTGTTCGCCGCTGCGCCCGCAGAGCAGCACGTTTGCGCCTTCCCGCGCCAGCGCCACGGCGATGCCGAGGCCGAGGCCGCGCGAAGAGGCGAGGACGAGTGCCCGTTTGCCCTTGATGCCGAGATCCATGATTGTCCTCCGAACTGTCAGAGCGATGTATAAGGCGCAAGCAGCGGAAAAGGAAAGGGAATGTGACCGGTTCGGCAGCGTTTGATAATTGACGTTGACGTAAACGTTATGTAATTCTGCCTCACGAGACGTCATCATTGTGCGAATTGGAAGATTGGCTGTCGTATCCCGGCTCGACAATGCTTTCTCGTTTTGACAAGAAAGTGCCATGACGGGGATGACGGCCGCGTGCCGCCAAGCGGAGACGAGTGAATGACCGAGACGACTGAGCTGCCCGAACGCGAGAGCATGGAATTCGACGTGGTGATCGTCGGCGCCGGTCCTGCCGGTCTTGCGGCGGCGATCCGGTTGAAGCAGGTCAATCCGGAGCTCTCCGTCGTCGTGCTGGAGAAGGGCGCGGAAGTCGGCGCGCATATCCTCTCGGGCGCCGTGGTCGACCCGATCGGCATCGACCGGCTGTTGCCTGGCTGGCGCGACGAGGCCGATCATCCGTTCAAGACCAAGGTCACATCAGATCACTTCCTGCTGCTCGGTCCGGCCGGCTCTGTTCGCCTGCCGAATGTGCTGATGCCTCCCCTGATGAACAATCACGGCAACTACATCGTCTCGCTTGGGCTCGTCTGTCGCTGGCTGGCGACCAAGGCCGAAGAACTCGGCGTCGAAATCTATCCGGGTTTTGCAGCAACCGAGGTGCTCTACAATGACGAGGGTGCCGTCATCGGGGTCGCCACCGGCGACATGGGCATCGAGAAGAACGGCGAACCCGGCCCGAACTATACCCGCGGCATGGAACTGCTCGGCAAATATGTGCTGATCGGCGAGGGTGTGCGCGGCTCGCTCGCCAAGCAGCTGATCGCCAAGTTCGATCTGCAGAAAGACCGTGAACCGCAAAAATTCGGCATCGGCATCAAGGAGCTCTGGCAGGTGAAGTCCGAGAACCATCGGCCGGGCCTGGTGCAGCACTCCTTCGGCTGGCCGCTCGGCATGAAGACCGGCGGCGGCTCCTTCCTCTATCACCTGGAAGACAATCTGGTGGCG
>NZ_JALBGX010000201.1:0-9181 GCF_023006465.1 Rhizobium sp. PRIMUS64
CGAGCGAGATGGTGTATGCGGTGGTGAGCGGCTGCGGAGCGGACAGGCCGAGGCGGGCGGCGACGCTGTTTCCTGTCTGCTTCGCCTCGAGGTCCCAGAGGGCGCAATCGACGGCATTGCGGGCCGCACCCGGCGGCATGGCAGACAGCAGGTCGCTGCGCGAGATGCCGGCCTCGATCAGCGGTCGAGCCGCCTCGATTTGAGCGAAAACGCTCTCCATCGTCTCGCCGTAGCGGCCGTAGGGCACGCATTCGCCGAGCCCCTGCGCTCCCTCTTCGACAAGCGTGCAGGTGATGACCTCGGCTTCGGTCTTTGCCCCGCGCGAGATGGTGAAGGTCCCGGCAATCGGAAAGGAATTCATCTGGATATCGAGGGTGCGCGGCATTATTGCTCTCCTGCAAGCATGGAAATTGCACGGTGCTTCTGTATATTGACGCGCCGGGCGAACGATCTGCTTCGCGATTCGCGCAATGTCGCTGTAAGCCTTGAAAGACACAAGTATCTTGAACGCCGAGAATCGCAACGCCGCCTCACTGCAAGTGGACGACCAGGCTGATGGCTCGGGACAGCGTGTGCGTCTTCAGGGAAATTGGCGCAGCGCCTACATCCATCTGGTGCTGCGCGATTTCGAAAAGCTCCTGCAGAAGAAGACCGGCGACCTGACGGTAGACCTCTCGGACATTGCGGAGATCGACACAGCCGGCATCTGGCTGCTGTGCCGGCTGAAGAAACAAGAAGAGGCTGGCGGGCGTACGGTTCGCTTCGAAGGCACCAACCCGCATATCGACGAAATGCTGGAGATGTTTTCCGAGGAGCCGGCCAAGCCCGAGCCGGAGCAGACGGAAAAAGTATCGCTTGCCGCGCGCATCTTCGCGCCGATCGGCAAGATGACCTACGACCTCTGGGACAATTTCGCCGCCTCCATGTATATCCTCGGCTCGGCGGTGCGCGGCGCGCAGATGAAGTTCGGCCGCGGCAGCGGCGTTTCGCCAGCCTCCATCGTCAACCAGATCGACCATATGGGCGTTCGCGCCGTTCCGATCATCTTGCTGATGTCTTTCCTGATCGGGGCGATCATCGCCCAGCAGGGCGCCTTCCAGCTGCGCTATTTCGGCGCGGAGGTTTTCGTCGTCGATCTCGTCGGCATCCTGCAATTGCGCGAAATCGGCGTGCTTCTGACGTCGATCATGATCGCCGGCCGTTCGGGCAGCGCCATCACCGCCGAAATTGGCTCGATGAAGATGCGCGAGGAGATCGACGCGCTGAAGGTGATGGGGCTGAACCCGATCGGCGTGCTGATCTTCCCGCGGCTGGTGGCGCTGACCATCGCGCTGCCGCTCTTGACGGTGCTCGCAAATTTCGCCTCGCTCGGGGGTGCTGCCGCCGTCGCCTGGGGCTATTCCGGCATCACCTTCGCCAATTTCCTGTCGCGCCTGCATGAGGCGGTGACCCTGTCGACGGTGCTTTCAGGCATGATCAAGGCGCCGTTCATGGCGCTGGTCATCGGCATCGTCGCCGCCGTCGAGGGGTTGAAGGTTGGTGGCAGCGCGGAATCGCTCGGCCAGCATGTGACGGCCGCGGTGGTGAAGGCGATTTTCGTCGTCATCCTGATGGACGGGCTTTTTGCGATGTTCTATGCAGCGATCGATTTCTAGGATGGCGGACCGCGTGGACGAGAAACCGATCGATACGGAAGACAAGGACGAAAGGGACATCGTGCTGTCGGCGCGCGACGTCACCGTCGGCTTCGGCTCCAAGGTCGTGCTCGACAATCTGAACCTCAATATCTACCGCGGCGAGATCCTGGGCTTCGTCGGCGCGTCCGGCACAGGCAAATCGGTGCTGATGCGCACCGTGCTCCGGCTGCTGCCGCGCCGCTCCGGCACGATCAAGATCCTTGGCCAGGATTTCGACGAACTCGACGAGCCGCAGCGCAACGCGCTCGACATGCGGCTCGGCGTGCTGTTCCAGCAGGGGGCGCTGTTCTCGTCGCTGACGGTCAAGGAAAACATCCAGGTTCCGATGCGCGAATATCTCGACCTGCCGACCTCGCTGATGGACGAGCTGGCACATCTGAAGATCCGTATGGTCGGGCTTGCGGCCGATGCCGCCGACAAATATCCATCCGAACTGTCCGGCGGCATGATCAAGCGCGCAGCCCTTGCGCGCGCGCTGTCACTCGATCCGGAACTCGTCTTCCTGGACGAGCCGACCTCCGGCCTCGACCCGATCGGCGCGGCCGAATTCGACGAACTGATCGCCAACCTGCGCGATAGTCTGGGATTGACCGTGTATATGGTCACGCACGACCTCGACAGCCTGTTTTCGGTCTGCGACCGTATTGCCGTGCTTGGAAAGAAGCGAGTAATGGTGGAAGGCACGATCGACGACATGCTGGCCTATGACGATCCGTGGGTGCAGGCCTATTTCAAGGGCAAACGCGCGCGGTCGATCGTGCCGCAGAACGCTGCTGCCGCGCGGCACGACAGCAGCGGAAAGTGACCGGATAAGATGGAAACCAAAGCCAATTACACGATTGTCGGTTTTTTCACGGTGCTGGTGATCGCAGCCGCCTTCGGCTTCGTCTACTGGATGGCCGAATATGGCCGCGGCGGCCCGATGACGGAACTGATCGTTCGTATTCCGGGCTCGGCCAACGGCCTCAGCGTCGGCTCGCCGGTGCGCTTCAACGGCATCCAGATCGGCTCGGTGCAAACGCTGTCGATCGATGCCGACGATCCGCAATATTCGCTGGCCTTCACCCAGGTACGCACCGATGCGCCGATCTACCCCTCCACCAAGGCCGCCCTGGAAATCCAGGGTTTGACCGGGGCTGCCTATATCGAACTGTCAGGCGGCCGCAAGGGCGAGGAAAGCATCCTCCAGCATGCGATCGACAACGGCAAACGCGCTGTCATCGTTGCCGACCAGTCGAGCGTCACCAATCTTCTGGCGACGGCCGACAAGATCCTCGATCGCGCCAACGACGCCGTCGGTGAACTTCAAGGTTTCATCGAGGATTCGCGCGGGCCGCTGACCGAGACGTTCAAGAATGCCGAAACGTTCTCGGATGCACTGGCCAAGAATTCCGACAATATCGACTCCTTCCTGCAGAGCGTCGGCCAGCTCTCGGAGACGGTGAAGGCGGTTTCCGGTCGTGTTGATTCGACGCTTCAAGCCGTCGAATCGCTGGTCAAGGCGGTCGATGCGCAGAAGATCGACAACATCGTTTCCAATGCCGAGAAGATTACCGCCAATGTCGCCGATGCCTCGGGCGACCTTAAGGGCGCGATCCAGAAGTTCGACCAGACGGCCACCACCTTCAATGATTTCGGCAAGCAGGCGCAGGCGACACTCGACCGCGTCGATACGCTCGTTGCCCAGATCGATCCGGCGAAGGTGAAGGGCTCCGTCGACGATATCTCGCAGGCGACCAAGGATGCGCGCGCTGCCGTCGCCTCGATCCGCGATGTCGCCAACACGGTTTCGGCGCGCCAGAAAGATATCGACCAGACGATCCAGGACGTGTCGCAGCTTTCCAACAAGCTGAATTCGGCCTCGACCCGCATCGACGGCATTCTCATCAAGGTCGATGCGCTGCTCGGCACCGACAATACGCAATCGCTGTTCACTGAAGCGCGCGATACGCTGGAATCCTTCAAGAAGGTCGCCGACAACCTGAATTCGCGCATTGGGCCGATTGCCGACAATCTGCAGAAATTCTCGAGCGGCGGCTTGCGCGACGTGCAGACTCTCGTCAACGACATGCGCGGAACCGTGAGCAATCTGAACGATACGATCACCAACTTCGACCGCAATCCGCAGCGCCTGATCTTCGGCGGGGACACGGTGAAGCAATATGACGGCCGGACGCGGCGTTAACTGGGAAATCAAGGGTAGCCTAATATGGTCGCATCGCATCTGTTGTCGCGCCGTTCTCGGATCAGGGGAACGGTGATCGCGCTGCCGCTGACGGCGCTGATTCTTTCGGGGTGCGGCACCGCGGCCAAGAACGACACCTACGACCTGCCCGCCGCCGTCGATGGCAGCGGACCCGCGGCCAAATCCCGCCAGATCCTGATCGCCAGTCCCACAGCGCTAAGGTCGCTCGACAGTGAGCAGATCGTCATCCGTGTTTCGCCTTCGGAAATCCAGTATCTCTCAAAGGCGCAGTGGGGCGACAAGCTGCCGCGCATAGTGCAGTCGAAGCTGGTGGAAGCCTTCGAGAACTCGGGCAAGCTCGGCGGCGTCGGCATGCCGGGGCAGGGGCTGGCGATCGACTACCAGATCGTCACCGATATCCGCTCCTTCGAGATCGATGCTTCGAGCGGCAACCAGGCGGTGGTCGAGATCTCCGCCAAGATCCTCAATGATCGCAACGGCTCGGTGCGCGCCCAGAAGGTGTTCCGCGCCATGGCGCCGGCCGGCGGCGACAATGACGGCTTCGTCAAAGGCCTCGACCGCGCCTTCTCCACGGTTACCTCCGAGATCGTCAGTTGGACCCTGCGCTCAATCTGAACTGGAATTTCGAGGTCGCCCCGTGAATATCGGGGGTTGTCGATTGTGAAAAATATTTGATCCCATGGCATAGGGGTCGTCATCGTATTCAATTTCTTCATGAATTTATGGAACGCATCATACAGTCCCTTTCAGAAGGAATGCTGCATGGTGGTTGCGCGAGTATTCGGAAAATCGTCATCGGAGGCGATCCAACGCGAAAACGATCGCCTGGCTGTGCTGCAGCAGCTCGATATCCTCGACACTCCGAGGGACGAGGGCTTCGAGCGGATCGTACGCCTGATAAAGGAGATCTTTTCCATCGACATCGGCATCGTGTCGCTGATCGACGCGCATCGGCAATGGTACAAGGCTTGCTCCGGTCTTTCGGCCGACGAAGTGTCGCGCGAAGACACGTTCTGCCGCTACGTCGTGGACTGTGAAAGGCCTGTCGTCGTGCAGGACGCTACCAAGGACTCGCGGTTTTCACAGCATCCTTCGGTGACGGGCGAGGACAATATTCGTTTTTACGCCGGTGTGCCGTTGAGAACAAAAGTCGGGCACATGATCGGAACGGTATGCGCGATCGACCGCAGGCCACGATCGTTCGGCAACAGAGATCTCGGCATTCTCGAGGAACTGGCGGGGGCTGCGATGGACCGCATCGAGCTCATGCAGTCGGCCGCGATTGACAGCCTCACAGAGGCGATGACGCGGCGGGCCTTCAAGCAGGAGGCTGATCAGCTCATTTCGCTCGCTCTGCGGCACAAGCACGACCTCTCATGTATCGTCTTCGATATCGACCATTTCAAGAAGGTGAACGATACGCATGGACATGCCGCCGGAGACGAGGTTCTCAAGGTGGTGGCATCGACCTGCAAGGCGACCCTTCGAGCCGGTGATCTGTTCGGCCGTCTTGGCGGCGAGGAATTTGCCGTCATCCTGCCGCATGTCGATCGGGAAGGTGCCGTCGCCGTCGCCGAGAAACTCAGAGCCGCCATCGCCTCTGAGATCATTCGCGGCGATCATGGCGCTCTGACCGTTACAGCCAGCTTCGGAACTTCGGCACTCTCGATCGTAAGCAAAGAGATCGAAACCCTGCTGGCTCAGGCGGATGCGGCGATGTATCAGGCCAAGCATGGCGGACGGAATCGTTGCGTGTCGTGGAGTTCCATCCACGCCGATCACGCCATTGGCGCTCGACGGCGGGTGCTGAAGGCGGGTTCGATCCTGTTCAACGATCGACGCTCGACCATCGACTGCACAGTCAAATCCATTGGATCGGAGAGCGCCGGCATTTCGGTCTCCAATACATCAGGCATTCCTTCGGAATTCATTCTGGCCATCAAAGGCGAAGGATTCGAAACGAATTGCAGGGTGATCGCGCAAGACCGGCAGCATCTGGAAGTGGCTTTCAGATAACCCGTTAGAGCGCCGTGCGTCCTTTCGGACGCATTAAGGACGCTCTAACTCTTTCAATCCTCGCATCGAGCTTTCCGAAAAATCGATTCCGATTTTCGGGCCGATGCGCTAGCAAAAACCTGCCGGCAGGTCTCTACTCATCGGGCCTATTTGGTCGGCTGCGAATCCGTCATCGTCGCGCCCGGCTGGCTGCCTGGCGTCGTGGAAGCTGTGGCGGTCGATGACGGCGAGAGAGTGCTGTCCAGCAGGCTTGCCATCTTGTCGTCGCGTATGCTCGCGGTCTTTTCGCCCATGACGACGCCGACCACGCGGCGGCCATCCTTCAGCGCCGACGTCACGACATTGTAGCCCGATGCGTCGGTGTAGCCGGTCTTGATGCCGTCGACGCCGTCATAGCGATACATGAGGTTGTTATGGCCGCGCAGCTTCATGCCGCGGAACTGGAAGCCGCGCATGGAGAAGAGCTTGAACTCCTCGGGAAAGTCGCGCATCAGCGAAACGCCGAGTGTCGCCATATCACGCGCCGTGGTGACCTGCTCAGGATCGGGAAGGCCCGACGGATTCTTGAAGACCGTATCCTTCATGCCGAGCTGACGTGCCTTGTCGGTCATGGCCTTGGCGAAAGCCGGTTCGGAGCCGCCAAGCTGCTCGGCGATCGCCACGGCCGCATCGTTGGCGGACAGCACGACAATCCCTTCGACCGCTTCGCGCAACGTCACCTTGCGGCCGGCGCCGACGGCGAGCTTGAAGGGCTCCTTGCTCTCGGCATTTTCCGACATGGTGAGCTTCTGATCCCAGCTGAGGCGTCCGTCATGCAGGGCCTCGAAGGCGAGATAGAGCGTCATCATTTTGGTCAGCGACGCCGGATAGTTCAGATCGTCCTGATTGGAGCCTTCGAGGACCTGACCGGACTGCGCATCAACGACGAAGCTTGCCTGGCCTGCCTGAGCCAGAGTGAAAGCGCCCATCAGGAAAACGGAAGAGAGCGCGGTGGCAAGGAGCCGGGATGTCGTCTTGGTCATCAATGTTGCTGTCTCTGTCGTTTGGATGGTGGAGTGAGCCATTCGCTTTAATGTGAGCGGATCAGAAAAGTTTGTGACGGAATGAAGGACAGGGGGCAATAAAAAAGGGTCATCCACAGCTGATTCCTTTTGTCTCACCATTCAGGCTTTGGCCTTGCCGACGTCGAGCGTCTTTCGGCCTTCAGCGAGGAATGAAGCGTCGGATCTCGCACAATCCTTGCGGGCACGCTCATTTCGATCTAAGGCGCTGGAAGACAGCATTACGCTGCGTGAGGTGGGATTTCTATGATGCGCTCGGCAATGGTTTTGGTCGTTGGCATATGTGTGCTCATCTTCTCTGCTCTTTCCAGCCTTGCGTCATCTGGACGCGTTGCGCTGGTGATTGGCAACTCGGCCTATAGCCAGGTCGAAAAGATTCGGAACCCCGGAAATGATGCGACTGCTATCGGTGCAGCGCTTCGGCGAATGGGTTTCGAGGTGACGGTCGTCCATGATGCGACAAAGGTTGAATTCGATTCCGCTCTGTCGACGTTTTCCGATGTTGCGGCCGGGGCAGATATCGCCGTGGTATTCTACGCCGGACACGGAATGGAGCTTAACGGCTCCAACTATCTCATTCCGACAGATGCCACTTTAAGCACAGATGCGCAGGCGACCTCTGAAACCGTGACGTTGGACAACGTTCTGGATGCTGTTCGCAGCGTCAAAGGTCTTCGCATCGTCCTTCTCGACGTATACCGCAAGAATCCCTTTGTGCTGAAAATGAAGCCAAACGGAGCCAGCCGTTTCATCGGACGAGGGCTTGCGGGGATCGAACCAACGCCGAATTTGCTCGTCAGCTATTCGGCGGAGGCGGGCGCCACTGCAAATGGCGTCGATTCCGATCACAGCCCCTATACCGAGGGCCTGCTGAAGTTCCTAGAGATGCCCGGGCTTGAGGTGAATTTTCTTTTCAGACGCGTCTCTGCCTATGTCCGAAATAAAACCGATGGCCAGCAGACACCGTTCGAATATTCCAGCTTGCCCGAGGAACCTGCCTATCTCAGCCCATCCTCCGCCACCAATTTGCCGGCTACCAAAGCTCAAATGGTTCTCTATGAGGAGAGAGTTGGGATGCCGGAGCCGACGGCATTGGCTGGCTCGGTGACTTGGTCAATCGATATGCGGACTGACGCCAAGGGCCACTCCGATCCAGTCGTGCGGGGCCACATGGAAATTCCGCAGCGTAACCTGACGGCTGTACTGACGCTGGAAAGAAATACGGATCCATCGATCGCTGCGAGCCATCTCTTCGAACTATCGTTTCAGATCGCGGCAGGATTTGAAGGAGGAGGAATTAATAGTTGGACGAGCATGTCGATGAAGACCACGGAAGGCGCTCGCGGTGACATGTTGATAGCCGTGGCCGGCAAGGTCACTGACACTCTCTATATGCTGGCGCTCAATGATTTGCCTGATGCTCGCGCCAAAAACATCGAATTGCTTGGTAAACGCCGATGGATTGATTTGCCGATCTTTTATCAGAACGGCACACGAGCGCTGCTGACGCTTGAAAAGGGCGAGGATGGTGAGCGTGTGTTCAATCAGGCAATTCAGGCTTGGGCGTCAGATGATCTGGCCCGGACTGATGGCGGCAATGCTCAATAGAAAGATGGCAGCATCAAATGCGGTCTACGAACTGCCGCCCTAGTTTTCAGGTTCAGACCGCGGCCCATGGTCACCAACGAAAGCCGCCTGACGTCAGTTCAAGCGGCTTTCTCCCATTCGACGATCGAATTGGCCTCCGTTCGCTCGGGCGGTTTTCGCCCGAGGGTATCAGTCAGTCAGGCTCAGCCGAGCCTGCCTGCGGCGTGGGCGAGCATGGTGTAGACCTTGCCCGTATCCGAGGTGAGGTAGGACTGCGTCACCGTCCGGTTCGGGTCGGTGCGGGCGACGTCGGCGAGCAGCTTTTCGAAATCACCAATGTAGCGGTCGACGGCGGTGCGGAACTCCGGTTCGCGGTCGTATTTGCGCTTGATCTCGTCGAAGGTCTGTTGGCCCTTCAGCGTGTAGAGGCGGCGGGTGAAGACGTCGCGCTCGCCGCGCTGGTAACGGCGCCAGAGATCGACCGAGGCGTCATGGTCGATGGCGCGGGCGATATCGACCGAGAGCGAGTTCAGCGATTCGACGACGTGACGTGGATTGCGGCTGTCGTTGCTGCGCGCGACCGGTGCGGCAGTTTCCGCTGGGCGGGCCGGAGC
>NZ_JALBGX010000202.1:0-9151 GCF_023006465.1 Rhizobium sp. PRIMUS64
AGCAGCGCGCCATCCCGGCGCGGCAGCGGCAGCGGGCAGGACAGACCGCGGGCCGCGAGATGCTGCATCAGGCCGAGGAAGAAAGGCAGATCGGTCTTTTCCACGCGCTTTTCATAGAGCGTCAGGATCAGCGGATCCTTGGAGGTATGAAGCAGGAAGTTGGAGTTTTCGACGCCTTCGGCAATGCCCTTGTAGGAGAGCAGCGTGCCTGCGTCATATTCCGTCAGGAACCACTTCAGATCGTCTTCGGCGATATCGGTATAGACTGCCAAGTGAGGTCTCGCCCTTCATGCCTTGTTGATATTGGATTTGCCGGAGTGGACGCTAGGCCGAAAGGCCGATCTAGCCGTTGACGAAAGCCATGTCGGCCGCCGTCAGCTCGATATTGCGCAGTTCGCGATTGACGAGGAAATTTTCGGTTTCCTGCACCGTTTCGGCCAGTTCGACGCGAGCGTCGAAGCGGGCGCGGAAAGCCTCGATGATCTCGTTGACGATGACCTCGGGGGCGGAAGCGCCGGCGGAAAGGCCGAGCGTCGAAATCGCGCCGATCTCGTCCCAGTCAAGCTCGGCGGCGCGCTGTACGAGGATCGATTTCTTCGCCCCTGCCCTGAGCGCCACTTCGACGAGGCGCTTGGAATTGGATGAATTCGGCGCGCCGACGATGATGAAAAGATCGCAGCCCGGGGCTGCCTGCTTCACCACTTCCTGGCGGTTGGTCGTCGCATAACAGATCGAGTCCGCGGCCGGCGCCGTCAGGTTCGGGAAGCGCTCGTGCAGGCGGGTGATGACGCCGGCCGTGTCGTCGACCGACAGCGTCGTCTGGGTGACATAGCCGAGATTATCGGGATCGACGGGGACGTAGGCGTCGGCATCCTCGATCGTCTCGATCAGCGAAACCGAACCCTCCGGCAGTTGCCCCATCGTGCCGATCACCTCGGGATGGCCGGCATGGCCGATAAGGACGACATGGCGGCCGAGGCGATTGTGGCGCATCGCCTGCTTGTGGACCTTGGAGACCAGCGGGCAGGTGGCGTCGAGATAGAAGAGGTTACGGCTTGCCGCATCCTCCGGCACCGATTTCGGCACGCCATGGGCGGAGAAGACCACCGGCTGGGCGCGGTGTTCGGCCGGGATTTCGTCCAACTCCTCGACGAAGACGGCGCCCTTGGCCTCCAGCCCCTCGACGACATAACGATTGTGGACGATCTCGTGGCGCACATAGACCGGCGCGCCATAGGATTTCAGCGCCAGCACGACGATCTGGATGGCGCGGTCGACGCCGGCGCAGAAGCCGCGCGGACCGCAGAGCCTGATCGTCAAAGGAGGTTTCGCCGCAATATTCATGTCAGTTCCGGGTTGAGAGATTTAGGGACCTCTAGCCCAATATGGTCGAGAATTGAAGTGATACTATTGCTGAGGTGTCTTGGCGCCTTTGCGGAACCAGGAGATCGCCACGACGACGATAAGCACGGCGGCCAGCCCGTACCAGGTGAAAGCATATTGCAGATGGTCGTTCGGCAGATCCACCTGGGTGACGCCGCCGATCGGCAGGCCCGCCGGATTGGGGGTGGAATCGGCGTCGACGAAGAAGGGAATGACATCAGCTTTCTCCAGCCCGACGCTGGAGGCCATGACGTCGAGATCCTTCCAGTAGAAGATGTTCTTGGCGACGTCGTTATCCGGCACCACCCAGGAGGGCTTGCCGGGAAGCTTTTCGCGCGCCAGGCCGGTGACGGTCTGCTGATCCGTCAACTGGCCCTGCATGCGCATTTCCGGCTCCTTGTTGTCAAAGGGAACGAAGCCGCGGTTGACGAAGAGAATGCGCCCGTCGGCAAGCTCCAGCGGGGTATAGATGTAATAGCCGGTCTGACCGCGCCAGGTAGCGAAGAAGTGCCGCTCCTTGTTGTTGATATAGCGGCCGGTGGCGGTGACCTTGCGGTATTCGATGTCGCCGCCAGCAGCTGCCATCGCCTCGATGTCGGCAAGCGGCACGGGGCTTGCTGCCTGCCGCGCGGCGATATCGGCGAGCAGGCCTTCCTTCCAGTGGAGACGCTCCACCTGCCAGGTGCCGAGCGAAATCAGGATGGCAAGGGCGATCAGCACCAGGATACCGGTCAAGACAGGCAGCCGCCGGCGCGGCGTTACATGCACCATTTCAGTCACTCAGGCGTCCTTCGCGGGCATTATGACGGTATTGCATGGCGATCAGGATGCCCTTGAACCAGCGCAGCGTCAGCAGCGACAGGACGATCGTCAACGGAGCAAAGAGCAGGATGTGCACCCAGATCGGCGGCCCGTAATTCACCTGCAGCCACAACACCATGCCGATGACGATGAAGCCGACGATGAGGATGACGAAGACGGCGGGGCCGTCACCGGAATCGGCAAAGGAATAATCGAGGCCGCAGGCGGCGCAACGCGGCTTCAGGCCGAGCAGACCGTCGAACAGCTTGCCCTGACCGCAGCGCGGGCAGCAGCCTTTGATGCCGGTCTTCACCGGATCGACGGGGGGAAAATGGGCGCTGTCCTCGTTCATGGCATTCCTTCCCGCAGATGCATTCGCGGTCGCGGCTTCTTCAATGCTGCCTTAACTCTCCCATAAAGTATTCGCATCCCGAATGGAAAGGCCTGCGCGGTTTCGCCTCAGCGATTCGCGCCAAACAAAAGAAGAAGACTGATGAGCAACGATAGCCATAGCGGACAGATCATTATCCTGAACGGCGCGCCGCGAAGCGGCAAATCCAGCATTGCGCGCGCAATTCAGGAAGGATTCGAGGGACCTTGGATCAACCTGGGCGTCGACACCTACAATGCCATGACACCGAAGCGCTACCTGCCCGGTATTGGGCTCAGGCCCGGCGGCGAGCGGCCGGAGCTGGAGGAACTGGTGCCGTTCCTCTATGCGGCGCTTTATGAATCGATCGCCATCCATGCCGGATTAGGACTCAATGTCGTCGCCGATCTCGGTCATCACGATAGTTATTCGCAGCCGCTCGGCATTCTCGGCGACTGCGCCCGGCGGCTGCAAGACTTTTCCGTGCTGTTCGTCGGCGTGCGCTGTCCGATCGAGACGATCATGCAACGGCGGGAGGTCGTACAGGAAGGGCGCGAGACCCTCTACGTGCGCGGCAGCGAGGAGACACCGGTTCCCGAACCGGTGCAGCGCTGGCAGGACGAGGTTCATCGTCCCGGCATCTATGACATGGAGGTCGATACGTCAGTGCTTACGGCGCTCGAATGTGCCGAGGCGATCCGACACCAGCTTGATCTCGGCATTCCCGAGCCATCGGCCTTCGAAAGGCTGGCCGCTTTGCGTTGAAACAAAAAAGGCGGGGCCAATGGCACCCGCCTTTTTGATTTTTATCCGTCCCGATCAGCCGGCTGCGAGGGGTGCGCCCCAGCCGCCCCAGACGTAGATGCAGAAGAACAGGAACAACCAGACGACGTCGACGAAATGCCAGTACCAGGCTGCCGCCTCGAAGCCGAAATGCTGCTTCGGGGTGAAGTCGCCGCGCAGCGCACGGATCAGGCAGACACCCAGGAAGATCGTGCCGACGAGGACGTGGAAACCGTGGAAGCCGGTCGCCATGAAGAAGGTCGCGCCGTAGATCGAATTCTTGAAGGCGAAGGGCGCGTGGGCATATTCATAGGCCTGGACGCTGGAGAACAACACGCCGAGCAGCACCGTCAGCGTCAGGCCCTGGATCAGGCCCTTGCGGTCGTTGTGCAGCAACGCATGGTGCGCCCAGGTCACCGTCGTGCCCGACAGGAGCAGGATGACGGTGTTGTAGATCGGCAGGTGCCAGGGATCGAGGACCTCGATGCCCTTCGGCGGCCAGGTGCCGCCGGTATAGAGCAGGCGCGAGGCCTGGATCGCTTCGTTCGGATAGAGGCTGGCGTCGAAATAGGCCCAGAACCAGGCGACGAAGAACATCACTTCCGAAGCAATGAACATGATCATGCCGTAGCGCAGGTGCAGCGAGACGACGCGGGTATGGGAACCCTCATGGGCTTCCTTCACCGTATCGGCCCACCAGCCGTACATGACGTAGAGCACCAGCGCGAAGCCGATGTAGAAGAGCCAGGGATTGGCGAGTTCCGCGCCGGCAACCTTGAAGGAACCGCCGTTCAGGTAGCGCATGTAGCAGACGCCGCCGATCGCCATGATGAAGGCGCCGAGCGAGGCGAGAATCGGCCACGGGCTCGGATCGATGATGTGATAGTCGTGATTCTTCTGGTGAGCATCGGCCATGTAGCTATCCCCGGATGTCTTCCTTCACTCCGTTCCCGGCATAGCCGGAAACGAGCCTTGATCAAAGTTTCTTTTCAATCTTCTCCGCTCCACCCTCATTCGAAGCCACCGGCTTCGGACCCTCTTTCGGGTAGAACGTATATGACAGCGTGACCGTGTGGATATCCTTGGATTCCACGGCCTTGACGATTTCGGGATCGATGTAGAACACGACAGGCATGTCGAGCTTCTCGCCCGGCTTCAGGTCCGTTTCCGTAAAGCAGAAACATTGCACCTTGTTGAAATAGACACCCGCTTCGCCCGGCGTGACGTTGAAAACCGCCTGGCCGCGCTGGGTTTCGTTCGAACGATTCTCGGCGGTGAAATTGACCTGGATCGTCTCGCCGATCTTCGGATTGACCTCGCGCTCGACCGGCTTGAATTCCCATTGCAGGCCGGGCGCGACATTGGCGTCGAAAGTGACGCGCATCGTGCGATCAAGCACGACGCTCGACACCTGGTCGACGCGCTGCGTCGTGCCGTTATAGCCGGTCACCTGGCAGAAGATGCGGTAGAGCGGCACGGCGGCATAGCTCATCGCGCCCATGCCGAAGACGAAGCTCAGGCACATCATCACGACGGCGCCGTTATTGCGGCCCTGCTTCTTCGGTGTACCGGCGTTTTCGCTCATCCAGCCATTCCCCCGCCGATCTTCACGATGGTGATCGCGTAGAAGAGAATAACGAGGCCGGCGAGCACCAGCCCGAGGGCGACGTTGCGGTTGCGGCGCGACTTGCGCTGCGCTTCCGTGAGCTTGATCAATTCCATCAGAACCAACCTCCCGCATGCGAGACCAGCAGCGAGGCCAGCCGGTCGATCATCAAGGCGGAGAACACGGCGAAGAGATAGAAGATCGAGAAGCCGAAGAGCTTCTTCGCCGGGATCATCTTCAGATCGCCGTCGGGCATGCGCCAGACGGCGATGGAACAGTATATGAAGATCGCGCCGAGAGCGGCGGCGACGAGGCCATAGCCGAGGCTCGCGAAACCGAGGAAGGACGGCAATACCGCGCAGACGGCGGTCAGCACCGCATAGGCGACGATCTGATGCTTGGTCACCCGCTCGCCGGCGACGTTCGGCAGCATCGGCACGCCGACGGCCTCGTAGTCGCGCATCTTGAACAGGGCAAGCGCCCAGAAATGCGCCGGCGTCCACAGGAAGATGATGAGGAAGAGAACCGTGCTCTCGATCGTCACGCTGTTGGTCACGCATGCCCAGCCAATCATCGGCGGGAAGGCGCCGGCGGCACCGCCGATGACGATGTTCTGCGGCGTCGAGCGCTTCAGCCACATGGTGTAGACGACGGCATAGAAGAAGATGGTGAAGGCGAGGATGCCGGCCGAGAGCCAGTTGACCGCCAGGCCGAGAATCACCACCGAGAAGCCTGACAGCACCAGGCCGAAGGCGAGCGCCTCGGAGGGTGCGATGCGGCCGGCCGGGATCGGACGGTTGGCCGTGCGGCTCATGATCGCATCGATATCGGCGTCATACCACATGTTCAGCGCACCGGAGGCTCCGGCGCCGACGGCGATGCAGAGAATGGCGATGAGGCCGAGGACAGGATGGATGTGGCCCGGCGCCAGCACGAGACCGGCAAACGCAGTGAAGACCACGAGCGACATGACCCGTGGCTTCAACAATTCGAAATAATCGCGCGCACTCGCTTCCGACAATTCGCCGTCCTTTGCAAGCACCTCGTGATTGTCGATGACCGTCATCATTCCGTCCTGAATGTCTTACCATCAGGACGCCGTATCGAATGCGGCGTCCTGATGTCCGCGCAATTTACTTGATGCGCGGAAGCTGTTCCCACTGGTGATAGGGCGGCGGCGAAGGCAGCTGCCATTCGAGCGTCGTTGCACCCTCACCCCACGGATTGTCGCCGGCGACGCGCTTCTTGGCGAAGGCTTCGAAGACACCGTAGAGGAAGATCAGCACACCGAAGGCCGAGATGTAGGAGCCGATCGAGGAAACATAGTTCCAGCCGGCAAAGGCATCCGGATAATCGATGTAGCGGCGCGGCATGCCGGCGAGGCCGAGGAAGTGCTGCGGGAAGAACACCAGGTTGACACCGATGAACATGATCCAGAAATGCAGCTTGCCGACCAGCTCGTTGTACATGTAGCCGGTCATCTTCGGGAACCAGTAGTACCAGCCGGCGAAGATCGCGAAGACGGCGCCGAGCGACAGAACGTAGTGGAAGTGGGCCACGACGTAATAGGTGTCATGCAGCGAGCGGTCGAGACCGGCATTGGCAAGCTGGACGCCGGTGACGCCGCCGACCGTGAACAGGAAGATGAAGCCGATCGCCCAGAGCATCGGCGTGCGGAACGAGATCGAGCCGCCCCACATCGTCGCAATCCAGGAGAAGATCTTCACGCCCGTCGGAACGGCGATGACCATCGTCGCGAAGACGAAGTAGCGCTGCGCGTCGAGCGACAGGCCGACCGTGTACATGTGGTGGGCCCAGACGACGAAGCCGACGGCGCCGATCGCGACCATGGCGTAGGCCATGCCGAGATAGCCGAAGATCGGCTTCTTCGAGAAGGTCGAGATGATGTGGCTGACCATGCCGAAGCCCGGCAGGATGAGGATGTAGACCTCGGGGTGACCGAAGAACCAGAACAGGTGCTGGTAAAGGATCGGGTCGCCGCCGCCTTCCGGAGAGAAGAAGGAGGTGCCGAAGTTGCGGTCGGTGAGCAGCATGGTGATGCCGCCTGCCAGAACCGGCAGCGACAGCAGCAGCAGGAAGGCGGTGATCAGCACGGACCAGGCAAACAGCGGCATCTTGTGCAGCGTCATGCCGGGAGCGCGCATGTTGAGGATCGTGGTGATGAAGTTGATCGCACCGAGGATCGACGAGGCGCCGGCAATGTGGAGCGCGAAGATCGCAAGATCGACCGCCGGTCCCGGCGTGCCGCTCGTTGCCAGCGGCGGATACATCGTCCAGCCGCCGCCCGTGCCATAGGCGCCTGCCGGGCCTTCGACGAACATCGACAGCAGCAGCAGCGCGAAGGCCGGAACGATCAGCCAGAAGGAGATATTGTTCAGACGCGGGAAAGCCATATCCGGCGCGCCGATCATGATCGGCACCATCCAGTTGGCAAAACCGCCGATCATCGCCGGCATGACCATGAAGAAGATCATGATCAGCGCGTGCGCGGTCGTGAACATGTTGAACATCTGCTTGGCGCCGTCGATTGCGGCATCGCCCTCATAGCCGTAGACCATCGAGGCCAGGCCATGGAAGATCTGGATGCCCGGCTCCTGCAGCTCCATGCGCATGGCAACCGACAGCGCGCCGCCGATGATGCCGGCAATGATCGCGAAGATCAGGTAGAGCGTGCCGATGTCCTTGTGGTTGGTCGAGAACAGCCAGCGATTGGCAAAGCTCGGCTTGTGCGCGTGATCGTGGTGATCGTGATCATCATGCGCGTGGTCATGATGGGCGTGATCATGAGAATGATCGTCGTGAGCGGAAGGTCCAGCCATTGTCCCGATCCCCTTAATTACTGTGCTTCGGCGACGTTGACGGTCTTTGCGGGACCATCGGTTGCAGCCATGAGTGTCTTGTAGGCGCCGGGCAGGTCGCTGGCGGCTGCGGTCAGCCACTGCTTATACTTGTCCTCGGAGACGACGCGGATGGCGATCGGCATGAACGCATGGTCCTTGCCGCAGAGCTCGGAACACTGGCCGTAGAACAGGCCTTCGCGCTCGGCCCTGAACCAGGTCTCGTTCAGGCGGCCCGGCACGGCATCGATCTTGACGCCGAAGGAAGGCATGGCGAAGGCGTGGATGACGTCGGTCGGCGCAGAGGTCACGAGAACGCGGACCGTCTTGTTGACCGGCAGGACCAGCTCGTTATCGACGGCGAGAAGTCTGGGATAGATCGACTTGTCTTCCTTGCCGGCGGCTGCGCGGTCCTGATCCTTCAGGAGGTAGGAATCGAAAGCCAGCGGGCTTTCGCCCGAACCTTCATATTCGTAGTTCCACTGCCACTGGGTGGCGGTCGCCTTGATCGTGACGTCGGGGTTTTCAGGCAGCGTCAGCTGCGCCGTCAGCAGGTTGAACGAAGGAATGGCGAGAAGAAGAAGCACCAGGACCGGCCCCACGGTCCAGGCAATCTCGATCAGCGTGTTGTGGCTCGTCTTCGAGGGAACCGGGTTCGCGCTGGCGCGGAACTTGAAACAGACGACGATGAGCAGGACCAGAACGAAAAGCGTGATCGGAACGATAAACCAGAGGGTATATTGTTCGAACCAATGGATTTCCCGCATGATCGGCGTTGCCGCCGGCTGCAGCGTTGCCTGCCACGGCATGGGCTGGTCGGCATATGTGCCGGAAGCAAAAAGCAGACAGACCAGCGTGGTCAGGGCTGCATAAGCCTTCTTCATCACCTTATTATCTCCCTCGAGCGCTTGACCTGCAAAATAGAACGCAGAATCCTTGCCATCTTCAGCGCTTCAAACCACAGTTTGGCATTTGCCGCAACAGGTCAGAGCAATTGTCTATGCGGCATTTTTGCTCAAAGCATAGGCAGGTCAGAACGGCAAAACATCCCAAGTTTTTCATCAGCATATGAAAAATCGGCTTTCCGGCCAATCCGAGCGCGACACATTATTTCGCAAAGGTCCAATTTCCGCCGCAGTCCCCCGGTTTTCACGGGGTGGGGCTTTTCATTTTTGGTGGGCAGCTTCAACAATAGCCGCAATGATTCGATATCCAGAGGTTTCCATGGGTTTCCGTTCCCTCGCGCAGTCGCTTCTCCTGACTGCCAGCATCGCGGCCGCAGCGACGACGCCCGTTTTCGCACAGCAGCAACCCACGCCGTCACAGGCCAAGCCCCCCGCTGCCGCGCCG
>NZ_JALBGX010000203.1:0-9065 GCF_023006465.1 Rhizobium sp. PRIMUS64
GGTGCAGGCCGGCGCCCTTGCCCGCGGCACCGGCGAGACCATCCGCGCAGCCCTTCTCTGCGCCGATCTGCGCGACTTTACCGCGCTCTCCGAGGTGACAGAGCCTCACGTGATGATCACTGCACTAGACGCCTGGTTCGACCGTGTCGCAGGCGCCGTGCATGCCTTCGGGGGCGAGGTGCTGAAGTTCATCGGCGACGGCGTGCTGGCGATCTTTCCGGTCACGGCCACGTCGAGCGAGGGCGACGCCGCCCGAGGGGACTGCGAGGCCTGCGAGGGAGCACTGCGCGCGGTCGCCGCCAGCCGCGCTGGCATGGCCCATCTCGATCAGGTGCGCCAGGCGCAGGGGCTGGCGCCGCTGCCCTTCGGCGCAGCATTGCATTTCGGCGAGATCCTGTGGGGCAATATTGGTGCTGCCGACCGGTTGGACTTTACCGCCATCGGCCCCGCCGTCAATCTGGTCAGCCGGCTGGAAGGGCTGTGTAAGCCGCTCGGCCGAAGCGTGCTGATCTCGGGCGCGGTTGCGGCGAATACGGCGACGGCACTGATGCCGCTCGGAGAGCACAGCTTGCGTGGCATCGCCGACCCTTGCGCGGTCTTCACCCTGCCTGAGGATTGAGCTGCGGACAGGGCACTTGCATTTATGCAAAGAAAGCTTTGCAAAGATATCTTTGCAATAGTAGGCTTCCGGCATGAAAAATCCGCGCCCGCAGCCTGCTCAATCCGTCACCGCACCCCGCACCCTCAGCCGTGTCGTGCCCGATCCAACCGCGCTGAAGGCGCTGACGCATCCTGTCCGGCTACGCATGCTCGGCATGCTGCGGGTCGATGGCCCCGCCACCGCGACGCAGCTGGCGGCGCGGCTCGGGCTGAATAGCGGCGCGACCAGCTATCACCTGCGTCAGCTCGCCCAGTACGGCTTCATCGAGGAAGCGCCGCATGCTTCGCGGCGCGACCGCTGGTGGCGCGCCAGCCACGAGCTCACCTCGGTGCCGGCAAGCGAGGTTGAGGGCGAAGGGCTGGATCTCGATCTCGCCTTCAACCAGGCGATACTCTCTCTGCAGGTCGGCCAGATGCAGCAGGCGCTGGAGGAATATGCCGAGCTGCCGGCGGAATGGCGCAAGGCGAGTACGGCCAGCGACATCATCATCCCGATGACGGCGGAACAGGCCGAAGCCCTGACCAGGCGGCTGACCGATATCATTCTCGAAGCGATGCGGGTGGCGCCGCCTTTGGGAGAGCTCGCACCCCTGGATATGGTTCCTTTCTCGATCATGCTGCACGCCTTTCCCTATCCGGGCCGGCTCCCGCATCGCGAGGGGGATGATGGGTCATGAGGAGGGGTGGGCCATTCCTGGCGCTTGCCGCGGCCGAGACGCTTTCGCTTTCCGGCACCCGGCTGTCGACCATCGCTATTCCCTGGCTGGTACTGAGCACGACGGGCAGCCCCGTTTTAACCGGGCTGACGGCGATGATGGAGATGCTGCCCTATGTCGCCGCCAAGGCGCTCAGCGGGCCGCTGATCGACCGCGTCGGCCCGAAGCGCATCGCTGTCGTCTGCGACACCGCGTCGGTGGCCGTGGTGATGCTGGTGCCGCTGCTAGACTGGCTCGACCTGCTTGGTATGCCCCTGCTGCTGCCTGTTGTCTTTGCCATGGGTGTGCTGCGCGGTCCATCCGATGCTGCCAAACAGGCGATGGTGCCGGATATTGCCGAATTGGCGGCCGTGCCGATCGAGCGGGTGACCGGCGTCGTCGGCGCCATCGAGCGGCTGGCCTCAACGGCGGGTGCTGCGGGTGCCGGAGCGCTGATCGGCTTGATCGGCCCGGGCCAGGCGCTCGTCGTCAATGCCATTACCTTCGCTGCCGCGGCGCTGATCGTTGGAGTGGGCATCCCCCGGCTCAGGAGTATGTCTGAGCTACGCGACGCGCCCGAGGCCCGGCCGGGCGGGATGTCTTCCTATCTCGGCGATCTCAGGGAAGGCTGGCGCTTTCTGCGCGGCGACGCGGTACTCGTCAGCATCGTCATCATGGTGGCGACCACCAACCTGCTGGACCAGGCCTATCACGCGGTGCTGCTGCCCGTCTGGACGCAGAGCTCAGGCCATGGCCCGGAATTGCTGGGGGCGATGTTTTCGGCCTTCACCGGCGCCTCGATCGCGGGTGCTGCGATTGCCGCTGCGATCGGCGAGCGGATACCGCGCCTGATGGTTTATACCGTGGCCTTCCTGCTGACCGGATTTCCGCGCTTTCTCGTTATTGCGCTGGATGCGCCGCTCTCCCTCATCTTCCTCACCCTGACAATCGCGGGATTTGCCTCGGGCTTCCTCAATCCGATCCTGTCGGCGGTGATCTTCGAGCGCATCCCCAAGCCGCTGACCGGCCGTGTCACCGCGATGAACGCCGCCCTCTGCTTCGCGCTCATCCCCTTCGGCGGCCTCGTCGGCGGCGCACTGATCAGCATGATCGGCCTTGCCGCAGCACTCTCGCTCACCGGGCTCACCTATCTCGCGGCAACGCTCTTTCCCCTGGCGCTGAAGAGCTTCCGCGGCTTCGACAAGCCTATCACCCAGAGCTAGCGTCGCGGTTGCGCGCCTGGCCCTGGTGCCCAAGCTCCTCGACCATCAGATCGATGAAGCGGCGGACACGCGGTTCCAGCAGGCGCTTGTCGGGATAGAGAGCGACGATCTTTGCGTCGTCAGTTTCGAGGCCAGGCAGGACCTGCCGGAGGCGCCCGGCGACGAGATCATCGGCGACGAGAAAATCGGGAAGGAGGGCAATCCCCAGTCCCGCCAGGGCGGCGTCGCGGATCGCCTCTGCGCTGTCGAGCCGCAGACGGCTGCGCCCTTGCGCTTTGACCCAGGGACCGCCTTCCCCGCGAAAGCGCCAGCCCTGCCTTTGATTGCGGCTGGCAAAGATCAGGCAGTCGTGGGCCGTGATATCGTCGATATCGCCCGGCTCCCCGCGCTCTGCGAGGTAAGACGGCGAGGCGCAGAGCCGCGCCTTGTATCTGGCGACCGTGCGCGCGATCAGGCCGGTGTCCGTCGCCGTCGCGCCGATCCGGATTGCCAGATCGAAGCCGTCCTCGACGATGTCGGCCGGGCGATTGGTGAAGCTCACTTCGACCTGGATGTCGGGCCAGGCCCGAAGATATTTTTCGAGCAGGGGCAGCATGACGAGCCGCCCGAAGGCATCGGGAACGGTGAGCCTGAGAACGCCTCGCGGCGTGCTGTTCTGCCCTGCCACGCTCGCCTCCGCCTCGTCGACCGATGCAAGGATCTGCAGCCCGCGCTCGTAGAACATCCGGCCTTCGTCGGTCAGGCTCAGCGTCCTCGTCGTGCGGTTGAGCAGGCGCGCGCCGAGCCGGTCTTCCAGGCGGATGACGGCCTTGCCAGCTGCCGACCGGGACAAGCCCATGGCTTGGCCGCCGGCGATAAAGCTCCCCGCATCGACGACGGCCATGAAGATCAGGATATCGTTCAGGTTCGTACGCGGCATGAGGCAACTCGAGCGGTTCGGCTACATCAATAAGTCGGGCAGTCATGGGATCGTTCAAGGCCCGGACCATCAACGCCCATCGCGGCAGTAAGGTCCCCACGCTTCGCTTCTATGTAGACGTCCCTTCGCCAATCAACCGGATAGCAGGTCAAAGATGGGCACTGGAAAGCCGGGCTACAGCATGTCGCCGAGGCTCCAGTGGTTGTTCCATCGGACGTCGATCTCGTCGTCGACATTCTGATATCTTATGTCGGTGGAAAGGCGCAGCCGCCGGCTGCGGTCCTGATTGATGGTCGAGGCGTGGATCATGTAGGGAGAATGGAGCACCACGTCACCGGCCTCATAATCGGCCGCGAGCCAGCGAGTGTCGAAGCGCTTCGCCATATCCGGGAGATCCTTCGAGACCCAGCCGCCTTCCGCCATGTGGCTGTTATAGGCATTGATCCGCTCTTCCGGAGAAAGATCGCCGCTTGCGGCCTGGAACTCGGCTTCCATTTTGACGCCCAGCGCGTGCGAGCCTTCGAGGTAAACCAAGCCGCCCATCTCGGTGGGGATGTCGCCGATTGGAATCCAGGCCGTCACCAGGCGGCTGGTGCCGCCGCGGAGATAGACGAGATCATAGTGGGCGGGCGTGGCAGTCGGCGATCCCGGCTGGATGAAACGCATGAGCTTGCGCTTATGCAGATAAGAAATGCCCTGCAGGAAATCGTCCATGAAGCGGGTGAGCGGCGGTTGCGCACAGAAGCCTTCATAGGCGGCTGAGCGGACGAGCGACATCAGGCGCCGGTCCGCCAGGCTCCTGTCGAAGCCACCGGCAGACGCAATGCCAAGGGAAAAATCGCTGCCGGGCTCGACCAGTCCGGTTTCGGCGAGATGTTCGAAGACCCAGCGGCGGAAGTCGATCACGCCAGCCTTCGGCAGAAGGCTTTTCAGCCAGACATAGCCATCGTCCTGGTAGCGGCGGCGGATGGCGTCGACGCCGATGGCGGGATCGGTCGGCGTGAGCCAGCCCGTTCGCTCCGCAGGCAGGGTCTTGCCATGGGCGGCAAGGGAAAATTCCGGCTTTTGGATCTGCATGACCTCCGCAGCAATTGACATTTCACTCCTCCGTCGCTTGAGTTGGTTTGTCGTCAATTACCTGATCCGGCTGGCCAACCGACATAGAGGAAATTCATACCTGGACTTTTCGCTCATCATGAGAAACACCGAAGCCATCTATAGAACGCCGCCTGCCGCTGCCGGCGGACTTGCTGTCGCCGGCAGCGGCAGGCAGCAGGCCCGCCGCGCGGTGAGGGAGCGAAAACTGCCGAGTTTCGCCGTCGTCCTGGTAGAGCGCGGGCAGGGCTGGCTGGAAACCGCCGCCAGCGGCCGGCTGAGCCTGACCGGACCTGCATTGTTCTGGCTGTTTCCCAACCGGGTGCATTCCTATGGCCCCGACGAAGGCGGCTGGGACGAGCGCTGGGCGCTTTTCGAAGGATCTTTCACGCGGGACTTCGTGAGGCTGAGGATCATCTCCGAGCGACATCCCGTCGTGGCTTTACATCATCTCGATGAGGTGGTCCGGCTGTTCGGCAAGCTTCATGCCGATCTGCTTGACGATACCAATCTCGGGCAGGCATCGGCGGCATTGATGCTGCATCGCATCGTCATATCAGCCGCCAGACAGGCAAGTGGCGCGGCCGATCGACGCCAGGAAAGGCCCGACATGGCGAAAATCGTGGAAACGCTACGGCGGAGGGCGATGCAACCGTTGGACCTCGCAGCCTTTGCCGCCGAGCACGGCATGTCGCCGGCCACGCTGCGCAGGCGGTTCACGCTCGAAACCGGATTGCCTCCCAAGGCATTTCAGCTTCGGGCGCGCATGGATCATGCCAAACAGCTATTGGCAACCACCGACGAAAAGATCGAAACGGTGGCCGCCATGATCGGCCTGGACGATCCGTTTTATTTTTCGCGTGTTTTTCACGAACGTGAAGGCTGCAGCCCTCGCGAGTTCCGCGCGAGGTATCCGCGAGTTTGAGAGTCCGGCAGCTGTGGCCGGAGCGTCAGCGCCAACCCATCGCAGGCGCGACGTGGGTCAGGATGGCTTCGATGACATGAGCGTTGTATTCGACGCCCAGCTGGTTGGGGACGGTGAGCAGCAGCGTGTCGGCTTCGGCGATTGCCTCGTCCTCGGCGAGCTGCTTGATCAGGGCATCGGGTTCGGCGGCATAGCTGCGACCGAAGATCGCCCGGGTCTTCTCGTCGATGAAGCCGATGTTGTCCTCACCGTCGTTGCCGTAGCCGAAATAGGCGCGGTCGCGATCGTCGACCAGCGCGAAGATGCTGCGGCTGACCGAGACGCGAGGCTGGCGCGTGTGGCCGGCTTCTTTCCAGGCCTCGCGGTATACCCGGATCTGGTCGGCCTGCTGGACGTGGAAGGGCTCTCCCGTCTCATCGTCCTTCAGCGTCGAGCTCTGCAGGTTCATACCGAGCTTGGCTGCCCACACGGCGGTGGCATTGGAGCTGGCGCCCCACCAGATCCGTTCACGCAGGCCCTCGGAATGCGGCTCGAGGCGCAGCAGGCCAGGCGGGTTCGGAAACATTGGCCGCGGGTTCGGCTTGGCAAAACCTTCGCCGCGCAACACTTCGAGGAAGACTTCGGCATGGTGGCGGGCCATGTCGGCCTCGCTCTGGCCTTCGGGCGGGGCATAGCCGAAATGGCGCCAGCCATCGATCACCTGTTCGGGCGAACCGCGGCTGATGCCGAGCTGCAGACGGCCGCCGGCGATGAGGTCGGCCGCACCGGCATCTTCGGCCATGTAGAGCGGGTTTTCGTAGCGCATGTCGATGACGGCAGTGCCGATCTCGATGCGGCTGGTTCTCGCGCTGACGGCTGATAGCAGCGGGAAGGGTGCTGCCAGCTGTCGGGCGAAGTGGTGCACGCGGAAATACGCCCCGTCAGCACCGAGCTCCTCGGCCGCGACGGCAAGGTCGATCGACTGCAGCAACGCATCGCCGGCCGAGCGCGTCTGCGATTGGGGCGAGGGCGTCCAGTGCCCGAACGAGAGAAAACCGATCTTCTTCATACCGATGCCGCACCTTGATCCGTTGTATCTGGGTTCGACCGGTCATCGCACAGTTTCGGCCCGGAAGACAATCGTAACCGGATGGGTGTGGCCCAAAGGTCGCGCATCCAAGGCCTGAACTATATTGGCCGGTTGATTGCATCGAGCTGGCCAGCCAGTTGTTGAAGAGGGCTGGTTAGCAATGCCGTACCCATCCGCGGATCGGCATCCCAGATGGCCGACGCGCCGATCAATATGCGAACTCAAGCCAAAGGCGAGGCAATCGCCGTAAGTGCCAGGAAATGAGTCGGATTTTCTGTCGGCAGTATTGAGATCCGCCGCGGCGATCCGGACTTCACCTGACCCCCGACAGGCGCTAAAAATGAAACATGCGCTACACGTTCGCCATAGGTGATATCCACGGCTGTATCGATCCGCTGAACAGGATGATCGATCGGGTCGAGGCCTATGCGTCTGAAGGGACGGTCGTCTTCCTTGGCGACTATGTCGATCGCGGGCCTGACAGCAAAAGCGTCCTCGACCGGATCATCGCCGGTCCATCGGACCCGTGGCGATGGATCTGCCTGAAAGGCAATCATGAGGACCTGATGGTCGCTGCCTATGCCGATAGCGACAGCAGAGACGTGTGGATCGGCATCGGCATCGGCGGACTTGAAACCGAAATGTCCTATGGCGGCAGAGTTCTGCCCCAGCATCTGCAATGGGCGGCCGATCTTCCCTTCATGCACATTGATCGATATCGCATCTTCGTCCATGCGGGCGTCGATCCAGCATTTCCGCTGGAGCAGCAGAGCGAGCACGATCTTCTCTGGCTACGGTTCCCTCCCGGTGAGTCCAGCAACTATTGGGGCAAGCACCTGGTCCACGGCCATACACCGTCGCTGTCCAACCCAGTGACGACAGGAAACCGCACCAACATCGACAGCGGCTGCGTCTTCGGTGGCAAACTTTCCTGCGCGGTCTTCGACGACGAGATTGCCGGCGGGCCGATCGACTTTATCGAGGTGAGGGCATGAACTTGAGCGCTTTGGTAGGAGGTAAAGCCCGGCGCGACTGAGCGGGAGTGCGGCTTGCTCCCTCTTCTCCGCGCTGGGGAGAAGAGGGAGTGTCGTCGTCGCAGAGCGTTATCGGGGGCTTATGTTCCGCCAGCCGGCGGCGAGCCGCAGCCAGGGTGCCAAGTGGAAGCCGCTCATCAGCAGGTACATCAGCACCATTCCGCCGATCGGGAAGGCATCCGGCGTCGTCATGCAGATCATGTCGGCGCTGCCGGTCGTGGCTGTCAGCACCGCCATGATCGCGAATGTCGGAGCGGCTGCGAGCGACAGCCAATCGGCGACGCGGCTGGTGATCCGGCTGCCTGGGCTAGCCATGCCACCGCTCGGCTTACCAGCTGATCCATCCGCGGCGGCAGCCAGCGAGAGCCACTCGGCGGCGTTGAGAGCGACGTTGCCGTCGCCTCTTCTTGGAGTGTGGGCGGAGAGCAGCATCGGCGTCACTCCTTGCCGTACCGGTCGTGGTAGCGCCACCAGATGCCGGTTTCATTGCGGCCCTTGGGAGCGCGGTCGAGCCATTGATACATGCCCCACAACCCGTCCAGCCCGCGCGCATAGCTGGAATAGCTATGGTAGACGGCACCGTCGATGAGCTCGAAGGCGCTGACACCCGGCCGGTCGCGGGTATAGGTGGGGACATCGGTGCCGGTCATGGCGGCGATCTGAGTGATCGGCGCCTCGCTGTCGCGGGGCTGCCGCTCCTGGACAGTCCTTGCGGCGAGCGGTTGGGGGGCGGGCGGTTCGCGGCGGTAATTATAGTCTACTTCGCCCTGGTGCTGCTGCTCGGCGGAGAACCAGACGCTGAAATCGCCGTTGAAGTCGCTGCCAAAGGACGACGCCCAGGGAAAGCTCCAGTCCATCCGTCGCTTGAATGCTTCGAGCTTTGCCAACGGCGCGCGGGAGACCGCCCAAAAGGCGACATCGTGGCTCTCCAGGTGAACGAAGAAGCCGTTGAAGCCATCGGCGATCGACGAGCAGGACGGGCATCCCGCGGTATAATCCGGTCCGAACATGAAGTGATAGACGAGAAGCTGCGAGCGGCCGCCGAAGAGGTCTTTCAGCGAGATGTTGCCGTCGTCGGTGTCGAAGCGGTATTGCTTGTCGATCTTCACACGCGGTAATTGCTGCCGCTTCATCGCCAGCGCGTCGCTCTGCCGGGTCAGTTCCTTCTCCTCCTCGAGTAGATCGAGCCTTGCTGCCAGCCACTGCTGGCGTGTTGCGTTCAGCTGTGCCGTCATGGTCTTCTCCTTTGCCTGTCTCTCGTCGTAGCATCCGGCGCAGGCTTGCTTGCCGGTCGACGACAAATCTAAGGCCAGGTGGGGAAATGGTGGGAGTGACAAGTGTGACGGGATTTGAATGGACTCGCTGATCACGGCGGCGGCGCGGGCGCTGGCAGTGGGAGATGCGCTTGGCGCGCTAAAGCGGGTGGCGCTGCGCAACGATGCGCC
>NZ_JALBGX010000204.1:0-8913 GCF_023006465.1 Rhizobium sp. PRIMUS64
CGCGCTGCTCGGCGCACTCTCCGGCCGCCCGGCAGCACTCATCTCCTTCCTCGAAGGCATGTGGCTGAGAAAGCCGGAGGCCAGGCACTGCCGCGAAGTCGGCAGGGCGCTGGCCGAGATGCATGTGGCCGGCGATGGTTTTGAGCTGAAGCGGGCGAATGCCCTGTCGATCGACGGCTGGCGGGGGCTGTGGGAAAAATCTGAGCCGCGCGCCGGCGAGGTCGAGCCCGGCCTGCAGACCGAGATCCGCAGCGAACTCGACTTCCTCTCCACTGCCTGGCCGAGCGGCCTGCCGGCCGGCGTCATCCATGCCGACCTCTTCCCCGACAACGTCTTCTTCCTCGGCGACCAGCTCTCCGGCCTGATCGATTTCTATTTCGCCTGCAACGACCTGCTCGCCTATGACGTCTCGATCTGCCTGAATGCCTGGTGCTTCGAGAAGGACGGCGCCTACAACATCACCAAGGGCACGGCGATGCTCGAGGGTTACCAGAGCGTTCGGCTGTTGAGCGATGCGGAAATCGCTGCCCTGCCGGTGCTGTCGCGTGGGTCGGCGCTGCGGTTCTTCCTGACCCGGCTCTATGACTGGCTGACGACGCCTGAGGGCGCCATGGTCACCAAGAAGGACCCGCTCGAATATCTCCGCAAGCTGCGGTTCCACCGCCAGATCAAATCGCCCGCCGAATACGGATTGAGCCTATGAAACACGTCGATATCTTCACCGACGGCGCGTGCTCCGGCAATCCCGGCCCTGGCGGCTGGGGCGCGGTGCTGCGTTATGGCGATGTCGAAAAGGAGCTTTGCGGCGGCGAGGCGGATACGACCAACAATCGTATGGAACTGCTGGCGGCGATCTCGGCGCTATCGGCCTTGAAGAGCCCTTGCGAGGTCGATCTCTATACCGACAGCGCCTATGTCAAGGACGGCATCTCCAAGTGGATATTCGGCTGGAAGAAAAACGGCTGGAAGACCGCTGACAAGAAGCCGGTGAAGAATGCCGAACTCTGGCAGGCGCTGGAGGCGGCCCGTGACCGCCACAAGGTGACGCTGCACTGGGTCAAGGGCCACGCCGGCCACCCGGAAAACGAACGCGCCGATGAACTTGCGCGCCGGGGCATGGAGCCCTTCAAGAAGGGCAAGGCGGTTTCGTTTTAACTTGGTGCCGCAGATATTGATTCGCGTTGCGAGGACATCCGATTCGGGCAAGCCGGCCCATTTTGTCGTCAAGACTCCACGCGAAACATACAGAAAACTTGCGATAGGGACAAATGCTCACAGGAAACATGCAGTGTTAACAAACTGTTAGCATTCGCCCTTTAACAGCCTGATTCCACACAGATTTCGGGCGTAGGAAGTCAATGGAAACAGCCGCTTAGCTCAGGCTTTGGTCTGCCATGCCCGTAAGCATCCGTTGACGATGCTCGCTGTTTACACTCATATTTCCTTCGCCTGCGTTCGCGGGTCGACACGACAAAGGCCGGGGTTGCAGCCCCGGCCTCGTGTCGAATGTACCGGATGCCTCGGTCGGCAAAACGGATCACCCCTAACACCCCGAAGATACGCGGGGAGGCTGGTCTGTCAAGCCGATCGAGGTTCCTAACCCAAAAGGAACTCGAAAATGAAGCATATATATCGTCTCACTCTCGATGACGCCGTGCAGGTCTGGCTCGCAAGATGGAGCGGCGCGTATCAGCACGAAATCGCAGCGCGCTTTAGCGTCAATCAGGGCCGCGTCAATGAGGTTCTCAAGGGCAAGCGCCACTCGGGCAGTGAGCAGATCGCTCGGGAAAAGCGAGACCTTCATTGATTTAAAGGGGCGTCTCGCGCCGCTTGAAGCTTGAATGCCGCCCGCCGGAACTGTCAAACCTTCCGGCGGGATGTAGCGTTGGCCAAGGCCGCATTCAACCGCTGGCATTACGGCGTGCGCGCCACCCCGTGACGGTCGATTTGGCAACTGGCATGAGCTCCTCAAGCCGCCTGCTGCTGCGGCGCCGTCGCGGCGCCCTGGATCAGCCGGTGCAGATATTCGAGTTTTGCCACGACGGGTGAGGACAACACGAAGGGGTAGGAGTCCGGCTGCCCCATGCTGCGCTGGATGGCGTTGATCGCCAGGCTGAGCGGCACCCAGGCGCTGACCAGCTGTTCGGCGCTTCTTGCCCGGTAAGGGATGAAATCCACCTCGCCTGATATTTCCTCATGGCCGCGCGGATCGATGGCGATGCCGAAGGCGCGCGCCGTTTCGAGCGTATCGACGATATGGAGGTAATGCGCGAAGCATTCGGCGAAATCCTCCCAGGGGTGCGACGCCGCATAGGCGCTGATGAAATTGTCCGGCCATCCCAAGGGCGCACCGCCGGCATAATGGTTCTGGAGGGCTGTCGCATAGTCCTGCCGTTCATCGCCGAAGACGGCGCGAAAATCGGCAAGGCCGCCCCGATCGCGCACCAGCTTGTTCCAGATGAAATGGCCGGCCTCGTGGCGGAAATGGCCAAGCAGCGTGCGATAGGGTTCGTTCATCGAGCTGCGCGCCTGTTCGCGCGTCGCATCGTCGGCCTCGGCGGCGCGGATGGTGATCAGGCCTTCCTCATGACCGGTCATGGCCGGCACGATATAACCGTTGCTTTCTATCGAATCCTCGAGAAAATCGAAGACCAGGCCGCCTTGCGGGTCTTGCGCCCGATCGGGATGCGGCAGTTTCCAGCGCAGCAGCGAATAAAACAGATGACGTTGCGCCTGGCTGATGCGCCGCCAGCGGTCGATGCCGTCCTGGGTATCGGTGTTCGGAACCAGCCGGTTATGGCGGCAGGCAACGCAGAATTCGCTCTCGCCATCACCGTCCACCAGCCAGTTGCAGATATCGAGGCCGGCATTGGCGCAGAAGCGGACGTCGCGATCGGGATTGGAAACGAGCTGCCAGAGTGTTTCGTCGCGCGGCTCCAGCGCATGCATCGCCAGATCGCCGGGCAGGAAGCCGAGGCGATGGTTGCAGCGCACGCATCGACGGTTGTCGAAGTGGACGACCTGATCGCAGTTGTCGCAGGCAAAAAGTTTCATCGTATCTATCTCTGCAGAGCATGAGGGTGACGGATTAAAAATGCCTGCCGCGCGAGGGCGCAGCAGGCATGGTGATAAAGGATGAGCGTCTACTGCGCATTCCTTAAATCGGAAGCACAGCGTCCTTTGCGCGTCTTGGTGCTGTCGCTCAGAGCCGATCGACGGCGCCCTTGAGCTTGTCCTTGACCTTGCCGGTTGCGACTTGTCCCTTGCCCTTGGCTTCCTGGACGGCGCCCTTGGCTTGCATCTCGCGATCGTCCGTCGCCTTGCCGACGGCCTGCTTGGTCTTGCCGGCAATTTCGTTTGCCTTACCGGAAATCTTGTCGCTGGTGCTACCCATAAGTGATGTCTCCTTGGTCGGCATGGGCCTTTTGTCCATGCTTGCCGAAATGAAACGTCACTCTTGGCTATTCGTTCCCGATGCCGTCAGGCCAGCCTTTCAGGCATGGCCGGCTTCGGCCGAAAGCATCGCAGCGGTCACGCCCATGCCGGCGAGCGCCCGCTCGTATTTGTCGTCGAGGCTGCGGTCGAAGATCAGTTCCTCGTTGGCCGGGCAGGTGAGCCAGCCATTGTTGACGACCTCGCTTTCGAGCTGGCCGGCCGACCAGGAGGAATAGCCGAGCAGCATCGTCGCCCGCGTCGGCCCATTGCCCTTGGAGATGGCGCGCACGATATCGAGCGTCGCCGTCAGGCAGATGTCGTCGCTGACGGGAATGCTGGAGTCGCTGGAATAATCGTCCGAATGCAGGACGAAACCACGGCCGCTTTCCACCGGGCCGCCGGTCTGGATCGGAAAGTCGCGCGCCCGCTTCGGCAGCACGATCGAATCTTCCTGCTTGATCATGTCGAGATGCAGCAGCACATCGGTGAAGGTGAGGCTCTGTGGCCGGTTGATGACGAAGCCCATGGCCCCGGCATCCGAATGCGCGCAGATATAGATGACGGTGCGCGCAAAATTGCGGTCTTCCATGCCGGGCATGGCGATGAGGAATTGGCCATCGAAGAAGCCACGTTCCCGTCTGTTCTTCAGCGTCAATAAGGACATCGTTCCTCCTGCTGCTAGACCGCACCAAGGCCTCGACAAAAGAAACATGGGCCAATGTCACACATCAATCAACTGAAAATGAAGATTTATATCGCCGCGGCTTCTGGCGGCGAAACAGCACATTCGGTAAACCTTTGTTCCATGATGATTATTTCCTCAGGCCCGCGCAGGCTTTTAATCGCGGTTGTGTCGGTGGTCGCAGCCCTTGTGCCGTTTTATTCCGCCCATGCGGAAATGAGCGCCTGGGCGGACAACGAGGGCGGCCGCATGCGCCTCGTGGCGCTCGCGCCCGATGCCGGCGGCAAAATCCGCGCCGCCCTTCAGATCGAGCCGAAACCCGGCTGGATCACCTATTGGAAAGAGCCCGGCGGCAATGGCATTCCGCCCCAGATCACCATCGCGGCGGGCAGTGGCGTCACGCTCGATGCCATCGCCTATCCCGTTCCGAAGCATTTTTTCAACGGCACGGTCGAGGATATCGCCTATGACGCGCCGGTGACGCTGCCGCTGTCGCTGACGGCGGCCGGCAAGGGCCCGGTTACGATCGACGCTGCCGCCTTCATCGGCATCTGCAGGGATATCTGCATTCCCTTCCAGGCGAATTTTCAGCTGAAGCTTGGCCCCGCCATCCAGTCGCACCCGCAAGAGGAGGCGATCCTTCAGGCCGCCGACGCGAAGCTGCCGAAGCCGCCGTCGCAGGATTTCGGCGTGACGGCGCATGCGATGTCGCCCGATAGGAAGACGCTGTCTTTGACACTCGCTCTGCCGGGCGGAGGGTTGGGCGAGGGGAAGGGCGCGCCGGATATCATCGTCACCGGCCCGAGCGGCCATGCCTTCACCAAGCAGATCGGCGGCAAGCGCGACGGCGCCACTTTCAAGGTCGACGTCGCTATCGGCAAACTGCCTGAGAATTACGACATATCCGGCAAGCGCTGGGGCGTACTGGTCATCGACGGCGACAGGGCGATGGAGACCACTCTTGCCTTTCAATGACCGGCTCCTATAGTCGCCTCGATCCCCTGCTGCGCCCGCCGCCAAGCAGAACCCCCAAAGCCGGAAACCCCCAAGCCAGAACCAAGGAGAAGACCATGACCATCGCGATCGGCGACAAGCTTCCTGCCGCCACCTTCAAGGAAAAGACGGCTGACGGCCCGGTTGAAATCACCACCGATCAGCTCTTCGCCGGCAAACGCGTCGTGCTCTTTGCCGTGCCGGGCGCCTTTACGCCCACCTGCTCGCTGAACCACCTGCCGGGTTATCTCGAAAACCGCGACACCATCCTTGGCAAGGGCGTCGACGATATCGCCGTTGTATCAGTCAACGACTGGCACGTGATGGGCGCCTGGGCGCAATCATCCGGCGGCATGGGCAAGATCCACTTCCTCGCCGATTGGGATGCCGGCTTCACCAAGGCTGTCGGCCTCGACGCCGACCTCTCCGCCGGCGGCCTCGGCCTGCGCTCCAAGCGCTATTCGATGCTGGTGGAAGACGGCGTGGTGAAAGCCCTCAACGTCGAGGAAAGCCCCGGCCAGGCAACGGTCTCGGGTGCTGCCGCGATGCTGGAACAGCTCTGAGCGTTCATTGCTCACGTTACGAAGGGGGGCGGCCGTTCGGTCGCCCCTTTTCAGTTGTGTCGGTGCTCAAGATGGGCCAGGTTATGCCAGGGCGTGCAAAACGGTCTTAGAACCGACCGGCGAAATCGACATCCTTCCCTTCGCCTTTCCGAACTATCAATCGTCGAGAAACTGGCTCAGCGCAGCATTGAACGCCGATGCCGACTCCAGATTGACGATATGCCGCCCCGGCAAGGACAGATGACGGCCCTGCCGCACACGAACGGCGATGCTCTCCAAATCGGACGGCGGACATACCGGGTCTTCTTCACCGGAGACGGCAAGCAAGGGGTTGGCGATCCGTGCGATGTCTTGCTGCAAATCGGTGTTGGCCAGCGCCGCGCAGCAGCCAATATAGCCGTCAACCGTTGTCGCGGTGAAACGGTCGAGAATGTCGCGCACCATGCCGGGCTGGCTGGCGTTGAACGCCGGGCTGAACCAGCGTTCTGCGGTGGCAGCGGTGAGCTCGCCAAGGCCGTATTCCCGCACGGCCGCCATACGCGCGCCCCAGCTTTCGCCGGTGCCGATCTTGGCGGACGTCGCACACAAAAGGATTTTGTCCAGACGTTGTCCGGCATGAATGCCCAGCCACTGTCCGGTCAGGCCGCCGATCGACAGACCGCAGAAATGCGTCCGCTCTATCTCCAGCGCATCGAGCAGCGCAAGGACATCATTGCCGAGGTCTGACAGCGCATAGGGCGGCGGCGGGGCCGACGACAGGCCGTGGCCGCGGCGGTCATAACGCAGCACGCGGTAATGCTGCGACAAAGCGGCTGCCTGCGCATCCCACATGTGCAGGTCGGTTCCGAGCGAATTGCAGAACATGAGCCACGGTTTGCCGGCCGCACTCCTGTCACCGTCGATGCGATAGTGCAGGCGGTGGCTTGCGAGATCGAGATAGGGCATGACTTGAGGACTCTCGGTGTTTGAAAATGGCTGGAGGCAATGTCCCGACGATCCGGCCGAACCCTCCTATCCCGATGACGAAGGTCGCCGCAGTCGCGACGCGAAGGCGCCGACGGCCACATCGGGATGGCCGTCGGCGGAAGCATGACGCTGACCTGCGGGTATGTTCTGTCCGCCCGCCGTCAACGTACCGACCCTCATGCTGCGGCGAGCAGAACGGCGTCGACGCGGCGGGCGTTGCTGATCGCGAAGACCAGCATGGCGAGCGCCGAGACGGCCGCGGGGATCGCGAAGATCAGGAAGTTCTGCTGCAGCGGCAGCTGTTGGGCCAGAAGCACACCGCCGAGGGTCGGACCGACAATGGCGCCGATACGGCCCACACCGGAAGCCCAGCCCAGCCCCGTCGACCGGACGGAGAGGTTATAGAGCTGCGCGACGCTCGCATAGAGCAGGATCTGCGTGCCGATGGTGGTGGCGCCGGCGATGAAGATCGTCAGGAACAGCAGCCCAGCCGGCAGGTTGAAACCAATCAGCGCGATCGACAGGGCGGCAGCCACGAAGAAGCCGACGACAACCTTCGGCAGGCCGAACCGGTCGCCCAGCCAACCGCCGGCGATGGCCCCGACCATGCCGCCAAAATTGAGCGAGAACAGGCTCACGAGGCTGGCTCTTTCGGCATAGCCGGCTTCCTGCAGCACTTTCGGCAGCCACGACGACAGCAGATAAACAAGCAGCAGGCAGCAGAAGAACGCCACCCAGAGCATGAGCGTGCGCAACGTGCGCTGGTGGCGGAACAGTTCGGCGACCGATGCGGACGCACCCTTGGTTTCGGTGAAGACCAGCATGTCGTCGTTGCCAAGGCGGGCAGACGGATCGATCTTCGCATAGATCCGTCTGGCTTTCTCCTGCTGCCCCTGGCGGATCAGAAAGCCAAGGGATTCGGGCAACTTCCAGAGCACCAGCGGCAGCATCAGCAACGGCAGGGCGGCGATGAAGAACATGGGCTTCCAGCCATATTGCGGGATCATGCCGATGCCGAGCCCGGCGGCAACCATGCCGCCGACCGAGTAGCCGGAGAACATCAGCGCGACAATGGTGCTGCGGAGGCGCTTGGGGGCATATTCGTTCATAAGCGCCACCGCGTTGGGCATCAGTCCGCCGCAGCCGAGACCGGCGATGAAGCGAAAGATTTTGAACTGGTCGGGCGAACTGGCGAAACCGGTCAGAAGGGTGGAAGCGGTGAACAGCACGAAGCTGATCGCAATGCCCTTCTTGCGCCCGATCCTGTCGGCCAGGGAGCCAAAAGCCAGGGCGCCGAACATCATCCCGAACAGCGCCCAGGCCTGCAGCGCGCCGGCCTGCGGTTTGGTCAGGCCCCATTCCGCAATCAGCGTCGGCAGCACGGTGCCGGCGACGAAGACGTCATAACCGTCGACGATCAGCAGCAGCGCGCAGAGCGCCACCACCGACCACTGAAACCTTCCGAATGGATTGTTGTCTATCGCTTCATTCACATCGATAGTGCGCATCATGGCTCCTCCCTGAGTTTCTACGCAGTCAGTATTGAGATGTCAGCCGGTATCGCCCCCGGCCACCGGCAGCACGCTGCCGGTGATGTAGGACGCTTCATCCGAGGCGAGGAACAGGATTGGCGCTACCTGTTCCTCGATGGTCCCGTACCGCTTCATGAAACTGGATTGTTTCACCTGGCCGACGACGTCGGTCATCCAGGCCTTCTCCGCGTCCGTATCGCCCGCGACATTGCGCGGAATCCGACGCGGCGGCGCTTCCGTGCCGCCTGGTGCGGTGGCGACCACGCGGATGTTGCGCTCCGCCAGTTCCATGGCAAGCGACTGGGTGATGGCGTTCACGCCGCCCTTGGCTGCCGAATAAGGCACACGATGGATGCCGCGCGTTGCATTCGAGGATACGTTGACGATGGTGCCGCCGCCGCGCGCGAACAGATGCGGCAGGACGGCGTGGCAGCAATAGAGTGTCGGCATCAGCGAGCGGCGGATCTCCGCGTCGATCTGCTGCGATCCGAATTCCGCAAAGGGGCGCATCCGGATGGCGCCGCCGACATTGTTGATCAGGATGTCGATGCCACCGAAGCGTTGCTCGGCGAAGCGCATCGCCGAGGCCGCGCCTTCATAGCTCTCCAGATCGGCATTGAAGGCGGCGGTTTCGGCGTCTCTGGCTTCGGCTGCAATCTCCGTCACGAAATCGGCGCGGTCGACGAACAGCACCCTGCCACCCTCTGCCGCGGCGCGGATGGCCACGGCGCGGCCGATGCCC
>NZ_JALBGX010000205.1:0-8647 GCF_023006465.1 Rhizobium sp. PRIMUS64
ATTGCGCCGGAGACCGGCGAGCCCCAGTCGCCGCCCTGGGCGACGTAGCTGCTGTAAGCGAGGCGCTACATCAGTTCCGCCCAGGCCCGCGCGATGCGGTCTGGCCCCCAGCCGGTGCCGGTCGGCTTGCCGGAGAAGCCGTAGCCCGGCATCGACGGAATGACCACGTCGAACGCATCTTCGGCGCGTCCGCCATGAGCGGTCGGATCGGTGAGCGGGCCGATGATCTTGAGGTTCTCGAATACCGATCCCGGCCAGCCATGGGTGATGATGACGGGCAGGGCATTCGGATGTTTCGAGTGGACGTGAATGAAGTGGATGTCTAGGCCGTCGATCTCGGTGATGAACTGCGGCAGCGCGTTCAGCTTCGCTTCCGCCTTTCGCCAGTCGTAGCCGGTGCCCCAATAATCGACGAGCGGCTTGATCTTCTCGAGCTGTATGCCCTGCGTCTGGTCGTCGACCGTCTCGCGTTCGGGCCAGCGTGTTGCCAGCACGCGCCGGCGAAGGTCGAGGAGGTCCGCCTCGGGAGTGTCGACGCGAAACGGGCGGATAGCATCTCCCGTGGCAGCCGATGCCGGATAGGACGGAAACAGGCGCGCGCCCGCGGCGGCGATCCCGATCGCCGCGGTGGTCAGGAACCTGCGCCGGTCGCGGTTCAGGGATTCCGAGCCGGCACTTGTGAGCAGTTTGAAGAGAATGGTCATGGCATTGTCCTTTGAAGCAGACGCCTTGGGCAAGACTTCGAAAAGTTCGGCCATCGTCAGAATAGCATGGGCCTAGGTCGGGCCGTCCAGCTTGTGCGCCGCATGCATCATTAGGTGCGAGAAGGCGGCCGTCGCGTCGCTCACCAGGGTCGCGAAATAACCGAGTTCCATGGCGAAGCGGGCGGTGGATTCGATACAGGTATTCCCGCCGGATCATCTCGATGCGAGGCCGGCCGTATTGCGCAGGTGATCGGGATGCGTGCCGCCGCCCATACTTCTCGCCACCATCGCGACGATAGTTTCGAAGAGTTCGTTCTTTGCCTCGACGGCGGTGATGTCGCCCGACGCGGCGGCATAGGAGAGGGCTTCGGCGGCGCCGAGCATGGCCCAGAGGCCGGCTGCGGCGATCGTGCCGGCACCGGTAAAGGGCGAAAGCGCGATGCGGCATTTCTCGATGAAGGCCGCTTCGTATTCGCGCTTGATCCTTTCGAGTTCCGGCGAGCCGGCAAGTGCTGCGATCACACCGGGGATTTCGCGGCCCTGAAGAAGCACGCAGTCGACATAGGAGGTGGCGATGACTGTGGCCCGGTCGGCGAGCGACGGCTGGCTTGCCGCAAGGGCTGCGTCCATCACAGTCGTCTGGCGGGCGTCGAATTCGCGGTAGAGCGCTGCGAGCAGGCCGGGGCGGGTTTCGAAATGATCATAGACCACGGGTTTCGTTACACCGGCCCGCTCGGAAAGCCGGCCGAGGGTCAGCGCTTCCGTTCCCTCGTCACGGGCGATCTGCCAAGCGACGTCGAGCAACTGGCGATGCCGATCCTGCCGCGACAGGCGGCGACGCGGTTGCGGATCTGTCGGCTGATTTATTGTTTGGGCGCTTGACATCGCTATATACCAAAAGTAACTTACTGAAAGTAGCTTACCAAAGGTATACAGGCTGCGTCTTCCATCCGCAATCATTCAGCAGGAGTTTTCGCCATGCACGCGCTCATCGTCGTCGCGCATCCCGATCCCCAGTCGCTCACCCACCGCGTCGCCGCCCATCTTGCCGAAGGTGTCACACTTTCCGATGCCGGCCATTCCGTCGAGTTTGCCGATCTCGCGGCCGAGGGCTTCGATCCCCGGTTCACCGCGGCCGATATTGCTCGGCATCTGAGGAAAGGGGTGCTGCCCGCCGACGTTGCCGCCGAGCAGGCAAGGATCGACCGCGCCGATGCGCTGGTGCTCGTCTATCCCGTCTACTGGTGGTCGATGCCGGGGCTTATCAAGGGATGGATCGACCGGGTGTTCACCAATGGCTGGGCTTACGACGATCGCCCGGATACTGGGCTGGTGAAGTTGCTTGGCCGCCTGCCGGTGCATCTGGTCGGCCTCGGCGGCGCCGATGCAGGGACCTATGTGCGGCACGGCTATTTCGGCGCCATGAAGACGCAGATCGATCACGGGATCTTCGACTATTGCGGCGCCCGCGTCGTGACATCGGAGCTGTTGCTCGAAGCCGGACCGAACCATGCGGCCGCCCATCTGGAGACTGCGCGCGCCGTTGGCCGCAGGCTCTTCGACACATCAAGGCGATACGAGGCGACTGACCGCGTAAAGGTGCCCGAGTTCCGGTAAGGTTTATCGGCTGGCTAAGGCAGAGTCTTGCGCCGCCGGCCTTTTCACGAGACAAGCCTTGGATGAGTATTCCGACGACACATCCCTTCGACTTTGATCCGACCTACGGCATGCAGCTCGCAGACCTCCTTGCCGTCAAGCAGCCCGAGGCGCCTGAGGGTTTCGACGATTTCTGGGAGGCGCGTTATCTCAGGGCGCTGGCGGTTGATCCGCAGCCGGTGCTGCGCCGGAGCAAGATCACCCATGCCGACTGGCACGTGCTCGATCTCGTCTATATCTCGACCGGTTCATTCAGGATCGGCGGCTGGCTCATCCTGCCGCGTCGAGGGGAGGTGCGGCGCGGGCTCGTCGTCGGGCATGGTTATGGCGGGCGGGATCGGCCTGAATTCGATCTGCCGGTCAAGGAAACGGCGGTGCTTTTTCCCTGCTGCCGCGGGCTGTCGCTTAGCGCTCGTCCGCCGATCTCGCAAAATCCCTCCTGGCATGTGCTCCACGATATCGACAAGCCGAAATCCTATATCATCGGCGGCTGCGTCGAAGATCTGTGGCTTGCCGTCTCGACACTTGTTGCGCTCTATCCTTGGCTTTCGGGGCATATCGGCTACAGCGGCATCAGCTTCGGCGGCGGTGTCGGGGCGATGGCGATCGCTTACGACCAGCGCATTGATCGCGGTCACCTTGCGCTGCCGAGCTTCGGGGATCAGCCGCTGCGGCTGATCTTGCCGACCGTCGGCAGCGCGCAATCGGTGCAGGAGTATCATAAGGAACACGCAGATGTGCTCGAGACGCTTCGGCTCTACGATGCGGCAACGGCCGCTTCGCGGATCAAGGTGCCGATGCTGGTTGCCGTTGCGCTGTTCGATCCTTCGGTGGCGCCACCCTGTCAGTTCGCTGTCGCAAATGCGCTACCGAAATTTAATGAAATCTTCATCCTGGATGCCGGGCATTTCGACTATCCTGGCAGCGCTGAGCAAGAGGCGGTTCTCCGCGACAAGGTGGGACAGTTTTTCAGGGTGCCATGAACCGCGAATATCTGCGCTGGTACAGACAGCGGCTGCATCGAGACATGGAGATGCTGCTGCATAATTCCTTCAATCGGACTCGATTTACGGACAAAATTATGCAGCCATTCAAAGTGCTACAGCGTCCTTTGCGCGTCTGAAAAGACGCGCGGCGCTGTAGTGTTCGGCCATGCCGGCGCCAAGGTGCTGGTCTTTCCGACGCGGGACGGGCGCTTCTTCGAGTATGAACAGCTCGGGCTGGTCGCGAGCCTCGCAGACAAGCTCGGGGCCGGCCATCTCCAGCTCTATTGCATCGAGGGCCTGGCGGCAGAAACCTTCTATGGCTTCCACCGTCACCCGGCCGAGCGCATCCGCCGGCATGGTGCGCTCGAGGATTACATCCTGAATGAGGTGCTGCCGCTGATGGCGGCGAAGAATTCGCATGAATGCACCATCGTGCATGGCTGCAGCCTCGGCGCCTTCCAGGCGGCAAGCCTGTTCTTTCGCCATCCGCATCTCTTCCGCAAGCTCGTCGCCTTTTCCGGCCGCTACGACCTGACGATGAAGGTGGAATCCTTCGGCGACCTGTTCGACGGCTATTACGACGACAGCGTCTATTTCCACACGCCGACGCATTTTCTGCCTGGGCTCGGCGGCGATTAGCGGCTCGACAGGCTGCGTGAGAGCGACATCATTCTCACCATTGGCGATGCTGACCCTTTCCTCGACAATAACCGCTATCTCAGCCGGTTGCTCGCGGACAAGAATGTCGGCCATCAGTTACATGTCTGGGATGGACGCGCCCACCGCGCCGGCGCCTGGCGGAAGATGGCGGCACTTTATATCTGACACGCTTGGAACGCTGTCACGGCCAATGCAGCGCTGCGGTCGCCACCGGCGCGTCCCAGAGGGCGATTTCCTCGTCGGTCAGTAAGGCAAGGGTGACGGACAGTCCCTGCATGTCGAGCGAGGTGACGTAGGTTCCGACCAGTGAGCGCTCGATCGGGATGCCTCTTTCCTCGATGAAACGGCGGGCGCCGTTATAGGCGAGGTAGAGTTCGGCGGGCGGCGTGCCGCCGAGGCCGTTGACGAAGAGCAACGCCTTGGCGCCTGGCGCTGCCGCGATGTCGCCGGCGATGGTCTGGCAGAGATGGCCGATGATGGCGTCGGAGGCGGCGAAGGGCTGCCTGGCATGGCCGGGTTCGCCATGGATGCCGACGCCAATCTCCATTTCGTCGGGTCCGAGCGAAAATGTGGTGCGCTCGGTCTGCGGCACCGTCACGCCATTCAGCGCCACACCCATTGAGCGGATGCGCGTATTCAAACCTTCCCCAAGCTGCTTCAATGCGGAAAGTGTCATGCCGCGTTCGGCCGCAGCGCCGAGGATCTTTTCGACGACCAGCGTTCCGGCGACGCCGCGTCGGCCTCTGCCTTCGCCGATCTTCGATGTTTCGATATCGTCACTGACGACCACCATGTCGAGGCTGTGGCGATCTCCGGCCATTTCAATCGCCATTTCGAAATTCATCAGGTCGCCGTCGTAATTCTTGACCACGAGCAGGCAGCCGGCGCCGGTATCGGTCTCTTCGATCGCGGCGATGATCTGACTCGGCGTCGGCGAGGTGAAGATATGGCCGACGCAGGCGGCGTCCAGCATGCCGTGTCCGACGAAGCCGATATGCATCGGCTCATGGCCGGCGCCGCCGCCTGATATAAGCGCCACCTTGCCAGGGGTGAGATGGCGGCGGCGGATGCATCTGCGCTCAGGCCCGAACACCACGAAGGCCTCATGGGCGCGCACGAAGCCTTCGACGCTTTCGGCGACCATGGTTTCCGCAGTGTTCATGAACTTCTTCATCAAGCCTCTCCCAAGGCCAAAAGCGTTACGTTACGTCAACCAGCTTACTCGTCATTCCGCACCCGATATCGCGACGATTTTCTGCACCAGATCTGAGATCGCCTCTTCCAGCAGGCGGTTTTTCCTGTCGTCGCCGAAATCAGGCACCATCAGCGACAGGTGCCGCAATTTCTCGGAATGGCCGAGATCCGGCAACTTGCCGGGATGGGCGGCCTGATAGGCTTCGAGAAAGCGCTCCTGTTCGGCAGCGCTGAAATGGCAGACGCGGACAATCGTCGCGAGATGGCGCGCCGGCAGCGGCGTTGCATAGGTCGGGCTGGTGATCTGGGTGACGAAGCTGCGATGTTTTCCAAGCGCCGTCGCCAGTCGCTGGCGCGTGCCCGATGGCCTGTTGTCGATGATCTGCGCCAGAATGGACTTGTAGGCGATAATGGCGTCTTCGATGTCTTCGCGCGCCATCCTACTCTCCGGCTGCCCTTGTGCCATCGGCATTGAGGCCGATGATCGCCGATCTTATCGCGGGACGCCGGGCCGGCGCCACGGAAAAATGCCGGAGGCCGGCGGCGAGCAGCCTGGGCAGATAGCTGGGATCGCCGGCCATGTCGCCACAGATACTGACTGGCTTGCCGGCGGAAAGTTTCACCGCCTGGGCGAGCAGCCGGAGCACGGCGGGTGCAGCCTTGCCGGCATCGGCGTCCATATCGTCGCGGGCGGAGGCGGCAAGATATTGGGTTAGGTCGTTGGTTCCGAACGAGAAGAAAGCCGCCGACCCGAAGGCGTCGAGCATCAAGGCGGCTGATGGTACCTCCACCATCATGCCGATCGGCGGCATTCGGTGGGGCAGGGCACGGCGGCCCAGCTTTTCGGCTTCCTTGCGGAATAGCTCGCGCATCCTGTCGACCTCGTCGGGAAACGTCACCATCGGCAGCATCACCGACAGCCTGCCAAAGACAGCGGCGCGCAACAGGGCGCGGGCCTGCACGCGGGCGATTTCCGGCCGGGCAAGCAGCAGCCGGATGCCGCGCAGGCCCGAGGCGAGAGCCGGCAGGTCTTCCAGGCCGGCGAGCGGCTTGTCGCCGCCGATATCGAGCATTCTTATGATCACCGGCCTGTCGCCTGCCTGCTCCAGCACGCGGCGATAGATCGCCAGCTGTCGTTCCTCGTTGGCAGCATCGGCGACCGACGCAACTGAAAACTCCGAGCGCATCAGGCCGACGCCTGCCGTTGCCCGATCGAGCGCATCGATCTCGGCGGGATCGTTGATATTGATGGAGAGCAGGATCGGCACGCCGTCCGCCGTGCGCAGCTCACTGCTGCCGGTTTGCGTGTCGCTGGCAGGTGCTTGTGCCGGTGCCGGGATCAGCATGCCGCCGGCCTTCAGGATGACCGCACCGGCGTCGCCATCCACGCGAACGGGATCTCCATCTGCTGCCGAAAAGCGACCCGTGCCGACCACCATCGGCACCGATTTCGCCCGGGCAAGCAGGGCGACATGGCCGGCGGTGCTGCCTGCAAACAGCGCGATGCCACCGCCTTTCGACCAGTCATGGGCGAGAAAGCGGCTCGGCTCCATATCCTTGCCGACGAAGACCGAGCCAGGCGGGAAATCGGCGATCGGGGTGCCGGCGAGCGCCCCGAGCACGCGGTTCTTGATGTCGAGAATATCGACGGCGCGTGCCCGCATCTGCTCCTCGTCGGCCGCTTCGAGTTCACCGATATAGGCGTCGAGGGTGGCGACCCAGGCGAAGACGACATTCTCGTCGGCCTCCATGCGTGCGCCCGTCGCTTCCGCGATCGTCGGATCGCGCAGCACCTCGATCTGGAAATCGATGATATCCCGGCTTTCGGCATCGGCTCCATCGGCAAGGTGCTCGAGTTCGCCGATCGAGATGTCGATCGCCTTCTCCAGCGCGCTGTATCCACCGACGGCTCGGGATGCAGGGGCGGCGTCCGGCCGCTCGCCAAGAAAGGCCGGGCCGGATGCGATGCCCGGGGATGCGCTCTTCGCTTTCAGTCTAAGCGGTTCGGCCATGTTTCTTTTCCTCATCGAAGTTGCGCTCGATGAGTTCCTTCAGCGCGCGGATCGCCTCTTCGGCGAGAATGCCGTCGGCGCGGATCCTGAGGATCGACCCTTTTCGGATTCTCGCACCCATGATCTTGATGATGCTCTTGCCGTTGAGCCAGACGTCGCTGCCGTTGACAGCGATCTCGATCGAACAGGGGAAGGACTTGGCAAGCCGCGTGAAGGTGACGGAGGGGCGGGCATGCAGCCCGACACCGTGCTTGACTTCCACCTCCGTCTGGCAATTCACGTGCAATGGGTCGGGCTCCTGTTTTTCACTACGCAATCCGCTCGTCATCAGGGGGACAGTTCCTCGGCTGTGGCGACGACTTTGGCCAGCGACGCGCCCCCCGACGCCTCGGCAGCGGCGATGACGGCGCCTTCAACCAAAGGCGCGTTGCAGATGGAGACGAGGGCCGCGCGCGGAAGGCCCAGCATTTCGATCGCCATCTCGCTGTTGGTCTCGGCGCCACCGAGATCGACGAAGACGGCGACGCCGGCATCGGACCATGCGGCCTCGATCGCTTTCAGGATGCCGCCGGCATCGGTGCCGAGGTCGCCGTGGACATTGCCACCCGACCAGGCGAGCGGCACGCAGTCGCCGACCATCTGCCGCACCATGTCGGCGATCCCCCTTGCCACCAGCGGCGAGTGGGAGACGATCACGATACCCACATTTGCGGTCTTTCCATTCATTGCGGACGGTGCTCCCCGAGATAGCGGCAGATCGCCGTGGTCAGCAGCGCGCAGCTCGACGCGCCGGGATCGACATGACCGATGGAGCGGTCGCCGAGATAGGCCGCGCGCCCGCGCATTGCCTTCATGTCAGCAGTGCGGTTGGCGGAACGCTCGGCCCTGCGGGCGATTGCGCCGAGTGGCGAGCGGCTGGCAAGTGCCGCATGCACGGGATAGAGCACGTCGAGCAGGGTTTTGTCGCCGGCATGCGCGCGACCGCGTCTGGCCACGGCATCGATCGCCTGTTTCAGCACCTGCGAAAAATCGGCCTTTTCATCACTTTTGCGAAGCTCGCGGCCGATCTCCATCAGCAGCGTGCCGTAGAGAGGCCCGGCGGCACCGCCGACAGTCATCACCAGCGTCAGGCCGATCTTTTCCATGGCGTCGGGAAAGGGCAGGCTGGACAGGCTTTCGCCTTCGGCGCTCACTGCCTCGCAGCCGCGCCGCATGTTGGTTCCGTGATCGCCATCGCCGATGGCGCGATCGAGCGCGCAGAGATGATCGCTGTTTGCCGCGATCGTCGCGCGGCACACCTCTATCAATCCTGCCACAAGCACCGGTTCCGCCTGCACTGCCGTCCTCCCTGTCGCCGCGCCTCCCGCGGGCTTCTGAATTTCACGCCGGTCAGGCGAGGCTTGCCGCCACGCCGAACGCGCCGGCAACCGCGACG
>NZ_JALBGX010000206.1:0-8582 GCF_023006465.1 Rhizobium sp. PRIMUS64
GCATGCGCCGCGGGCTCAGAACGCTTGCCCGCGCCGACGGGCCGGCGCTCGCCGATTACAGCTCGCCGCTCGGCTTGCCGCAACTGCGCCAGCTGATTTCCCGCCGCATGGGTGAACGCGGGATCGAAGCCTCCCCGGACCAAATCATGCTGGCCGATTCCGGCACGCAGGCAATCGATCTGCTCTGCCGTTTCCTGCTGGAACCCGGCGACACGGTGCTGGTCGACGATCCCTGCTATTTCAATTTCCATGCGCTGCTGCGCGCCCATCGGGCAAAGATTGTCGGTGTGCCCTACACTCCGTCCGGTCCCGATATCGAAGCGTTTGCGCAAGTCGTCGCCGGTGAGCGTCCGCGGCTCTACATCACCAACTCCGCCATCCACAATCCCACAGGCGCGACGTTGTCTCCTGTTACCGCCCACCGCGTTCTAAAACTCGCCGACCAGTTCGACCTGACCATCATCGAGGACGATATCTTCGCCGATTTCGAATATACGCCGGCCCCCCGCCTTGCCGCCTTCGACGGGCTCGAGCGGGTCATCCACATCGGCAGCTTCTCGAAGACCCTGTCGGCCTCAGCCCGCTGCGGTTTCGTCGTGGCGAAACCGGAATGGATCGACGGCCTGACAGACCTCAAGATCGCCACCTCCTTCGGCGGCGGCCGGCTGACGGCGGAACTGGTGCTGAACGTCTTGAGCGACGGCAGCTATCGCAAACACATGGAGACGCTGAGACACCGGCTCTCCCGAGCGATGAGCGAGGTCTCGGCCAAGCTGAAGGGCTTAGGCATAACGCCCTGGCTGGAGCCCCAGGCCGGAATGTTCCTCTGGTGCTTGCTGCCCGACGGCATCGATGCGGCTGATGTGGCGCGGGCCGCACTGGAAAGGAGGATCGTTTTGGCGCCCGGAAATGCATTCAGCCTGTCGCAATCGGCAACGTATTTCATGCGCTTCAACGTGTCTCAAACGCTCGACCCGCGCGTCTTCGAGGCGCTCCGCGACTTCCTGCCGAAAGAGAGGCATTAGACACAAGGGTGCTCTTCGGCGGCAACCGTCCTCGTACTAGTGGTCATCCGCGTAAGACGCGGGGAACACAGCCGCCTGCCCGCTATGCCTCATACATATATTCATTTTTCTTTAAATGCAGAGAGTTAGAATTCGCACACGCCAAACGATCACCAAGTCTAGAACTTTGGCCTGATCATTGCTCCGAAGAAGGTATTGCATGCGCAAGCCAAAGGTTCGAACCTCGCTGACAATCATCAATGTAACATTTGCGTTCATCTTCCTGAGCTTTGGGCTGTTTTCCCTCAGGAGCGTGCAGCAGGTTAACCAGGACACGACGGCAATCGCCAAGAACTGGCTGCCGAGTGTTTCGGTTGCCCGCAATATCGGCTTCCAGCTGGAACGCATGAAGTTTGCCTACGCCAACCATATCATGTCGATCAGCGACCAGGCTATCGCCGCCGCAGAAGCAAAGATTACCTCTCAACGCACTGAGCTTGACGATGCGATTGCAGCCTATAAGCCGCTTATATCCTCGCCGCGCGAAGGCCAATTGCTGCAGCAGATCGAGGAGCAGGCCGCCAGCTATCAGAAATCGTCCGAGCCTATGCTGGAAAAGTCCCGCAAGAACGACAACGATGTTGCCAAGACGATCTTCTATTCCGACATGGAGCCATTCGTCGACCGCGCGGAAGAATTGGCCAATGAATTGCTGACGATAAACGTCAATGGCTCCGAGGCGTCCTACGAAAACAGTCAATCCACGTACCTGGGCATTCTCTGGACAACTTCGGCGTTCACGGCACTCGTGATTGCAATCGTTGCTGGCGCGATCTCCTATGTGGCAATCCAGATCTCGCGTCCGATCAAGAAGATCACGCAATCGATGACCGGGCTGGCCGCTGGCGACACCGGCACGCAGATTCCCTATTCCAGCCGCACGGACGAAATCGGTGCGATGGCGGCAGCGGTTGAGGTCTTTCGGCAGACGGCGCTTGCCAAGATCAGAGCCGACGAAAATATCGAAACGAATCGGGTGCTGACGGAATCCGAGCGGCAGCGCCGCGAGCAGACGGAGCGCGCGCGGGCTGCAGCGATGGCGCAAGCCACGAACGGATTGGCAGAGAGCCTGAAGCAACTTGCCGGCGGCGATCTCACCGTTCAGATCACCGAGCCTTTCGATGCAGATTTCGAGGGCCTGCGCCAGGATTTCAACGACGCCGTCGCAAGGCTCTGCCAGACCCTCGCCGAAGTGGCGGGATCGGCCGTCAACATCGACAGCGGCTCGAATGAAATCGCCAATAGTGCAAACGACCTGGCGAAACGAACCGAACAACAGGCAGCGGCGCTCGAGCAGACAGCCGCAGCTCTCGATGAAATCACCGCCAATGTCACATCCGCCTCCAAGCGTGCCGAGGAGGCGCGTCAGGTAGCCGCGCAGGCGAATGCCGGCGCGACGACATCAGGTGAGATCGTGAGCCAGGCGGTCCAGGCCATGAGTCGGATCGAGCAATCCTCAAGCCAGATTTCCAACATCATCGGCGTGATCGACGAGATCGCGTTCCAGACCAATCTCTTGGCCCTCAATGCCGGTGTCGAGGCCGCGCGCGCCGGCGAGGCAGGCAAGGGATTTGCCGTGGTGGCGCAGGAAGTCCGCGAATTGGCGCAACGCTCCGCGCAGGCGGCCAAGGAAATCAAAACGCTGATCCATGCATCGGCGGGAGAAGTCGCAGCCGGCGTCGGACTGGTCTCGAAAACCGGCGAGGCGTTGAAAACCATCGGCGAGTTGATCGTTGCCATCAACCGCCATGTCGAGGCCATCGCCGTCTCCGCCCGGGAACAATCCGTCGGGTTGGCGGAAATCAACACGGCCGTCAACAGCCTCGACCAGACCACGCAGCAAAACGCAGCCATGGTCGAGGAGGCGAGCGCCGCTTCCGCATCGCTTGCCGACGAAGGCGCCACGCTTCGCCAGTTGATCAGGCAATTCAATTTGAACGATATCGTGCAGGACAGCGCTTACGCGCGTCGCAGAACGGCTTGAGCCGGAGGACGATCGCATCGCGAAGCACGGAGTCTACCGGCTTTGCGAACAGGAATGCGGGCCGCGGCCTCCCTGCGCGACCTTCGATGCTGGTCCGAGCTAACGTTGCTGAGCAGGCGGGCTGTCGCGATAGCGCCGCGAGAAAACAAAGTGATATCGTTCGACATTCGCGTATTTAGAGAATTTGACGATGTCTGATCTCGATCTCGAAACCATTCTAGGCGAACTCCGGCAGAGGGAGCCGATATTCCACCGGCGTGCCTTCGGCACGAGCCGTGACGATCTGGAAGCCATGACGGCGGAGGATTTTTTCGAGATTGGCGCAAGTGGCAGGATCTACCGGCGGGACTTCGTCATCGCCAACCTACTGGAGCGCTACCAGCAGCCGGAAAGGCATGACTGGCCCTGCCGGGACTTCTCGATCCGCCGACTCGCCGAAAACCTCTATCTGCTGAACTACACGCTGGACGAACCCGGCAGGACGACGCTCAGAACCACCATCTGGCAAAGCTCTGGCGGGAGCTGGAAAATCGTCTTCCATCAGGGAACCATTGCCGGCTGAGCCGCCAATGTCAAAATCTCGCGAGGCGTGGAATTGACGCAGCCGCCCCCTAACGCCATCGATCATCAGAACGACCGGTGAACCGCCTTGTCGTTGGCAAGACGGGTCACGCAGCCTTCGAGCTTGGCGAGTAGCAGATCGAAGTCGAGCGGCTTCGTCAGATAGTCCGCCGCTCCGCCGCGCAGGCCGGCTAGCGTGTTTTCCCGGTCGGTCAGTGCCGTCAGCAGGATGAAGGGAATGTTGGAGAGCTCGGGGTGGTTGATCTGAATTTCCGCCAGAAGCTGGTGCCCATCCATAACAGGCATCGAAATATCGCTAATGACGATATCGGGCCATTTCGACAGGATCATTTCCAGTCCCTCGGCGCCGTTCGAGGCCTCCAGCGTCCTGTAGCCGGCTTCGCTCAACTCTTCGACGAGGAGGTTCCGGATCTCGACTTCGTCTTCTATGCACAGGACTGTAACCAGGAGCTCTTCCTCAAGCTGCGACTTGTTGATCCGACAATAGAAACTCTATTGGCAGAAGAATGGTGAATGTTGTGCCTTTGCCGAGTTCGCTCGTCACCTCGACGGTGCCGCCATGCAGTTCGACGACCTGCTTGACGACGTTGAGGCCGATGCCGGTTCCGGCAATACCTGTCGCGCTGCGGGCGCGATAATAGGGCTGGAATAGCTTCGGCAGATCCTCCGCATCCATACCGATACCGCTGTCGGAGATGGCGATCTCCACCGTCTTCTCGTCGGCCCGGGCGCGAACATGAATGTCAGGCGCGTTGGGCGAATATTTGACGGCGTTCGAAATCAGGTTGGTGAAGACCTGTTCCATGGCGCTGCGGTCGAACGTCAATACATCCGGTATGGGCTCGAGATCGAGGTGGAACACATGCGAGCGGCTGAGGTGGCGCTGTCGGTCGCAACAGGTGACGAGCACCGCTTTCAGATCACCTTCGCTGCGCTTCAGTGTGATCTGTCCGGTTTCGAGCCGCCCGCTGGCGAGGATACTCTCCATCAGATCGACCATGCGCACCACCGCACTGCGGATGACGCCGGCCTTTTCGTGAACGTAATCGCCGCTGACGTTGGTGGTCGAGCGGCAGAGCCGCTGCGCAGCGGCGTCGATGATGGCGAGCGGCGTGCGAAACTCGTGCGAGGCCATGGCGACGAACTGGCGCTGGAGCGCATTCACCTGGCGTTCGTGCACCAGCAGGCGGTCCAGTTCCTCTCTCTGCCTTTCGATCTCGGCGGTTCGATCGGCCACCATCTCTTCCAGATGGTTGCGGTGGTGGGTGAGCTGCTCTTGGCTGTCCATCAGGGTCAGCGAGGTGCGATGCAGACCTCGTCCGAGCCAGAACACCACGGTGATCAGCAGCGCCAGGCAACCGAGCCCTGCCGGCGCGATTTGCTGAAGCAGCATGAAACCGGGCAGGATAGGCGGCCACACGAGATAGCCGATCGTGCCGCCGTTATGGGACGACACCAACACTTGCGCCCGCTCGTCCTCACCTTTCGAAGGCGCGAAATGCAACCCTTCGAGCAGCGCATGATGGGCGATGTTTTCGGCAGTTTTTCCATCGATGAACTTGACCGAGATGGCGATGAACTCCTGGCCCGCCTCGATCTGCATCCTGGCCGAGCTCGGCAGAATGGGACGCGCACTGGCAATTGCCGGTCTGTTGCCGATCATAATCGTCCGAACCTTGGCCAGTTGACCAAGCGCTTCAGCGCCGGGCTTTGCAGCCCGCTCGACGAGAACGGCGCGCATCTCTCCGGCGAGAGCAGTCATTTCTTGACCGTCGTCGCTGCCGAGCCGCGGCGGCATGGCATCGGCGCCGTCACGGAAGGCGAACATCAGGCGATTGGTGTCGTCGAAGATGTAGGTTCTGTCGTGCCCGAAATACCGGTTGGTCCACTGGCCGACATTGTCGAGCAGCCACTCATGGTTCCGCTGTTTGGTATAGAGAAAGGCATCGTCCCATTTGGTGACGCTTTCCTGCTCCCGCGGAAGTGCCGCGATCTGCTCTTCCAGTCCCTGTCGGACGAAATCGGCCTGCCGACGGAGCGAGAGATCATCGACCTTCACCGCTGCGAGCCACGCAAATCCGCACAACAAGACAGCCGCCGCGCAGGTGAGCGTCACCAGGACGAACGTAATGTGCGATGTGAGCCCGACCTTCAATACCTGCAACCTTTTGATGGCGCCCGCTGCCGAGAAATTGACACGCAAAGGTTGACGGACCGTGAATTATGCGCTCCCGTGCGGGTCTGCGGCAGGTCTCCCATAGGCATCGCAATCGTTGAAGGAGAAGCACATGGATGCAGCAGCATCGTCGGATACATCAGGCATCAGGATCGAGCCGATCGCTGCCGTCCATATCGACAGCTTTCATCATGCGCTCGACGTGGTCGCGCGGGAGAAAAAATACTTGTCCATGCTGGAAGCAACGCCGCTGCCGCAGATGCGGGAGTTCGTGATGGGCATGATAGCAAAAGGCAATCCGCAATTCGTTGTCACCGCTGAAAACCAGGTCCTCGGCTGGTGCGACATCAGCCGACATTTTTTCCCGTCCCACGCCCATCGCGGAAAACTCGGAATGGGGATCCTTCCCGCCTATCGGGGCAAGGGCCTCGGACGAAGGCTCATCGAGACCACATTGAGAGCCGCGCAGAAAAGCGGTTTTGCCAGGGTTGAACTCGATGTTTATGAAGACAACGCCCGTGCTATTGCTCTCTACGAAAAGATGGGATTTGCCCGCGAAGGCATCGTCCGACGTGCGGCACGCATCGACGGTCGGTTCATCGATGCGATCAGCATGGCGCTTTTGTTCGACGAGCGCGGCGCGGCATAGATCCCGGTATCGCGTCGATTTCTGAATGAGCCCCCCGCGAGCCCGGATCAACATTTCGGCCTGAACTTGAAACAAATGCCCTTTCGAGCAATTAGGCCAGCCACTCCCCTATCGGGCAAAAGCCTCGAACGGATTGTCGTGGGTGAGGCGCATCAGGGTCCCGTCGTCTATGCCGCGCCGTTTCAGCTCGGGCAGCAAGACCGTGGAAAGATGGGTGTACGGTTTGGGTATCCCGCCCATCAGCAGCGCCGGATCGAACCAGCCGCGGTCATGGCTCAACAACAGGTGATCGCCGCAGCCCGCCTCCAGCGCCTTGATCACCAGATCCGCTACCTCGTCGTCTCCGCCCCGGCCGACATGGTCATACTCGATCCAGGCGCCTCGCTCAGCGACGGCGACATTATAGGCGAAGTCCTTTTCTTCCTGCGTATGGATCGAGATGAACCTGTCGGCCCTGTAGCCCTCTGCCTCGATGACATCGAGCTGATCCATAACGACCCGTCCCCTGATCGTATGACTGCCGATGACGGCGTCTGTCTGCGCCGCGGCGCGCGCGGCTGCCCGCAGGATTTTCGTCTCGAGCGCCGTCATGCCGTCATCGCCGGCGCTGAGCTTGATCCACCCTGCCTGGAACCCGGTCTCATCGATCTGCTCCGTCAGCTCGCGAAGCATCCACGCCTCCAGTTCCTTCTCGGAAGCCTGGCGGACCCATTCGGGAATCCAGGGCTCGCGGTAATTGCCGGTGGGAACGACGATCGGAAAATCCGTCGCGAGCGACACGGCAAGATCGATATCCGCACGGCGTCCAACGCCGCCCGTCGAGCATTCGACCAGTGCCGTCACCCCGAGCTTCTTGATCCGCTCGATCTCGGGGGCCATCAACCGAACGACGTCTTCGACGTCTGCTTCGGCATAACCGGGCTGGTCCGGCGTCCTGAGGTCGACGAAGACGTGCTCATGCGGGAGGATCATCCCAAGTTCGGATCTGCTCTTAGGCCCGAGCGTCGTGCGCAGATGTTTCAAAGTCTCTCCCCCGCGATCATACCGGCTTTGCCTACAGCCTTCGACCCAAGCCTCGACACTGCCGCGAAAGTAGATCGTGACGTGATGAAATCAATCGCTCACTTGATCGAAATTCTTACGATTGACCTTGATATCGACGTGCGGCTTGGCGAGCTGACTGTCGCCCGGGGGGAAGATACGCCGCATCGACTACTTCCCCTTGTCAACCTTGCCTCTCCCGGCCCTTCGCATGGCTCAGGGCATCGCGCTCACCCAGGTGGCGCATCGCGCTCAACCCGGCCGGCGCACCGCGCGGATCTTGCCGCTGCCGCCTCCGCCGCAGAAGAAGCAGTCGCCGCCGTCGGATTCGAGGCCGGAGACGCCGGTGCCCTCGGGCATCTCCAGCCGCTCCAGCACTTCGCCCGTTTCGGGGTCGATGCGCCTGACGTCGCTGTCATCGCCCTCCCAGGTGCCGTGCCAGAGTTGGCCGTCGACCCAGGTAACGCCTGTCACGACGCGGTTGGATTCGATGGTGCGGAGGATCTTGCCAGTTTCCGGGTCGATCTGATGGATTCTGCGGCCGCGGTGCTGGCCGACCCAGAGCGAGCCTTCGGCCCAGGCAAGGCCGGAATCGCCGCCATTGCCTGGCGCCGGGATGGTGGAAAGGATACGCCCGGACTTCGGGTCGATCTTGTGAATGACATCCTCGGCGATCTGATAGAGGAACTCGCCATCGAAGGCCGTGCCGGCATGGGATGCGACCTCGATCGAGCGCACCACCTCGCCGCTTGCTGGATCGAGCGCATTCAGCCTGTCGCCCGAGGCGAACCAGACGTGTTCACCGTCGAAGGTGACGCCGTTGACGCGCTCGGCGCCGGGAAAGGGGCCATATTCACGGATGATAGTCGCAGCCGATTTTTTCATCTCTTCCATCCTCAAAACGCGGGCCATCCCGATCGTTGGCCTATACTAATCACTGGGCAGCGGTCCCGGGAGTAACAAGATCGTCGGGAAACCGGGTAGCGGCGGGCTCATCCAGCGCCGCGCCCGCCCGCGCCCGAAGGACTGCACCCTGCCTTCATCGGCAAGCGAATCCAGCGCCCGCTGCACGGTGCGCGGGCTGGC
>NZ_JALBGX010000207.1:0-8486 GCF_023006465.1 Rhizobium sp. PRIMUS64
AGGCGGTGCGGGCTCCGGGCTCGAAGGTGACGCTGGCGCCAGCCGCGCGTGCGGGGCTGGTCACGGCAAACAGTGGGTCGACACGCACGCTGCCGGTAAACCAGTCGGCTGGTCCCTTGGCCGAAGGCTGCGAACCGCTTCGCTTGATATCCATCTTTGTCTTCCTTTCGATGTCGGGGTGGACAGGTCCACTCGAGCAGCAAGGTATTTAGCGCGTGTGTTTGGTCGCGATTAGATGGTATAAACGGCAAGAACCCATGAGAAAGTTTCATGAATGCCGCGCCCCGCCGTCAACGACCTCATCGCCTTCCTCGCCGTTGCACGCGCACATAGCTTCACCAAGGCGGCGGGCAAGCTGGGTGTGTCGCAATCGGCGCTCAGCCACACCATCCGCGGGCTCGAGGAGCGGCTTGGACTGCGATTGCTGACCCGCACGACCCGCAGCGTCGCGCCGACAGAGGCCGGTGAACGCCTGCTCGTCTCCATCGGACCGCGGCTCGACGAGATCGAGAGTGAGCTGGCTGCCTTGAGCGCCTTCCGGGAGAAGCCGGCAGGCACCATCCGCATCAATGCCGGCGAGCATGCGGCCGATGCCGTCCTCTGGCCCGCCTTGCAAAAGCTCCTGCCTGATTATCCCGATATCAATGTCGAAATCATCGTCGACTACGGTCTGACCGACATCGTCGCGGAGCGCTACGATGCGGGGGTGCGGCTTGGAGAACAGGTGGCGAAGGACATGATCGCGGTGCGCATCGGCCCCGACATGCGGATGGCCGTGGTCGGCGCGCCCGCCTATTTCGACACCAGGCCGAAGCCGCTGACGCCACAGAACCTTACGGATCACAATTGCATCAATCTGCGTCTGCCGACCTATGGCAGCGTATATGCGTGGGAGTTCGAGAAGGACGGGCGCGAGCTCAGGGTTCGGGTCGAAGGACAGTTGATCTTCAACAATATAGCCCTGCGGCTGAACGCGGTGCTGGCTGGTCTTGGGCTGGCCTATATGCCGGAGGACTTGGTCGAGGCGCATCTTGCCGACGGGCGGCTGGTGCGCGTCCTCGAGGATTGGTGTCTACCGTTTTCCGGCTACCATCTCTACTATCCGAGCCGCCGGCATACGTCGCCGGCATTCGCCCTCGTCGTCGATGCACTTCGCTATCGAGGATAGACGCCCACTATGTCGGGCCGCCCGGACAGGCATATATCCGAACCAGGAGTGATCGGCTCTTGCCGGAAGCGAACTCATGCCTGCCAGTGATTTGACATTCCATCACTCGCCGCTAATTCACACTTGAAATTGAAGGAAACAGTGAATGAATACTGCGGCACCTGCCACGAAAGCTCGGACCGGCGTGTCCGGTTTGGATACAGTTCTGGCGGGGGGCCTCTCGCCGGGGCACGTTTTTCTCCTGGAGGGGAATCCGGGAGCTGGCAAAACGACGATTGCGCTGCAGTTCCTAATCGAAGGTGCGCGGCTCGGCGAGCAGGGGCTCTACATCACCCTTTCGGAAACCGAGAGCGAACTTCGGGCCGGTGCCGCATCGCACGGCATGGTGATCGATGGGAATATCGAGGTCTTCGAGGTCGTGCCTCCGGAAAGCCTACTGGATGCCGACCAGCAGCAGAGCCTGCTTTATTCGTCGGATCTTGAACTCGGAGAGACGACAAAGGAAATCTTTGCCGCTTTCGAGCGGATCAAGCCACGTCGCGTGGTTCTCGACAGTCTGTCGGAGATAAGGCTGCTCGCGCAAAGCTCGTTGCGCTACCGCCGGCAGATCCTCGCGCTCAAACATTATTTTGCCCGACAAGGCGCGACAGTCCTTCTGCTCGATGATCTGACGTCCGAGGTGCTCGACAAGACAGTGCACAGCGTCGTGCACGGCGTCATCCATCTCGAAGAGATGGCGCCGAGCTACGGCTCCGAACGCCGACGTCTCAGGGTCATAAAATATCGCGGACAGGCCTTCCGCGGCGGCTATCACGATTTCATCATCCAGACTGGCGGGGTTAAGGTCTTTCCGCGGCTCGTCGCCGCCGAACACAGGTCGAGTTACGCACGTGATCAGATTTCCTGCAATATTGCCGAACTGGATCTGCTTCTCGGAGGTGGCCTGGAGCGAGGTTCCAGTACACTCATACTTGGTCCGGCCGGCACCGGCAAAAGCACGTTCTCCTTTCAATTCCTGATGGCTGCGGTCGCGCGCGGCGAGAAAGTGGCGGCCTTCATTTTTGACGAGGAGCTGGGCCTGCTCTTCACGCGGCTGAAGGCGCTCGGAATGGATCTCGAAGCCATGCGAAACGCGGGTCATATCCACATCGAACAGCTCGATGCCGCCGAACTGTCGCCGGGCGAATTCGCTCACCGCGTGCGCAATTGCGTCGACAAGGCGGATGCGAAAACCGTCATCATCGATAGTATCAACGGTTACCAAGCTTCGATGCCGGATGAGAATTCGCTGATCCTTCATATGCATGAGCTGCTGCAATATTTGAACAGGCAAGGCGCCAACACCTTTCTCACCGTGGCCCAGCACGGGCTGGTCGGTGACATGAAGGCACCTGTCGACGTTACCTATCTCGCCGATACCGTCATTCTGCTGCGTTACTTCGAGGCGGCCGGAAAGGTGCGGCGGGCAGTCTCGGTGATCAAGAAGAGGACCGGCTTTCACGAGGATACCATCCGGGAGTATCGCATCGACGCTTCCGGCTTGAGGTTCGGCGATCCTCTCGTCGGGTTCCAGGGCGTGCTTCGCGGCGTTCCCGAATTTGTCACGACCTCAACGCCGCTCCTTGCGACCGATGGCGGGGATAGCGGCAATTCCTAATTCCGGCAAACCGAAAGCATTGATCTACACCCCCGTCGGTCGCGATGCCTGGGTGGCGAGATCATTGGTCGATGAGGCCGGATTGGCATCGATTGCCACCACCGACCTGCCTATGTTCGCGTCATCGCTCAGCGATGACGTCGCGCTTGGCGTCCTGACGGAGGAGGCCGTTCGCTCGAGCGATCTCAAGCCGATCGCCGCCTGGGTTTCGGCCCAGCCGAGCTGGTCTGACCTACCGTTCATCGTGCTCACCACACGTGGTGGCGGACCTGAACGAAATCCGGCCGCTGCCAGGCTTTCCGAGGTTCTTGGCAACGTCACCTTCCTGGAAAGGCCGTTCCATGCGACCTCGTTCATCAGCGTGGCCCGGACCGCATTAAAGGGGCGCCTGCGCCAATATGAAGCGCGAACCCGGCTTGAGGCTCTGGGCGAGGGCGAGCGGCGGTTGCAGACCGCTCTCGCCGCCGGTCGTCTCGGGGCATGGGAGCTGGAGCTGTCCTCGATGGCATTGTCGGCCTCGGCGACCTGCAAAGCAATCTTCGGCCGAAGCCCCGATGACGATGTCACACGCGACGATCTGATCGCAAGTATCCACCCCGACGACCGGGATCTTGTGCTGGCACGGTTGCGCCAGACGATCGATACTGGGCGCGACTATTCGATCGAGCACAGGACGATCTGGCCGGATGGATCGCTGCATTGGACCGAGGTCCACGCGCAGCTTTATTCCGACAGATATGGTTCCGCCATGAAACTCGTCGGCGTCTGCTCCGATACCACTGTCCGCAAGACCATTGAGGAAAACCTGAGACGGCTCAATGAAAACCTCGAAGAGCGCGTGAGGGAACGGACCAAAGAGGTCAATGCGGCTCACCAGACCCTGCTCGAGGAAGTGTCCCAGCGTGAAAGAGCCGAGGAGCAGCTTCGCCAATCACAGAAGATGGAGGCGATCGGCCAACTGACCGGCGGCGTCGCACACGATTTCAACAATCTGCTGATGGTCGTTCTCGGAAATCTGGAGCTGCTCGGCAAGCATGTTGCCGGAGATGCCAAGGCGACGCGTCTGGTCGACGGGGCGGTTCAGGGTGCGCGGCGCGGGGCGGCGCTGACGCAGCGGCTGCTGGCTTTTGCCAGACAGCAGGATCTGCAGGTCAAGCCGATCGATCTGGCCGAGCTGGTCTCCGGCATGAAAGATCTACTGCGGCGCTCTGTGGGATCCTCGATCAGTATCGAAACCATCCTGCCGGCAACCCTGCCGCCGGCGCTGGTCGATGCGAACCAGCTCGAACTGGCGCTGCTCAACCTTGCGGTCAATGCCCGCGATGCGATGCCGGATGGCGGGACGCTGTCCATATCGCTGCGTGATGCGCAGGTGGCTGGCGATGACGGCACTCTCGACAAGGGCGCCTATCTTGTGTTGGCGGTGGCCGATAGCGGCACCGGCATGGACGCGGAGACGCTGAAGAAGGCGGTCGATCCGTTTTTCTCGACCAAGGAACTCGGAAAGGGCACGGGCCTCGGCTTATCGATGATCCACGGGCTTGCCGTTCAGCTCAATGGCGCACTTCGTCTGACAAGCGAACTTGGGGTCGGGACGACCGCTGAGTTGTGGCTTCCCGCAACCGAACAGCGCCCCGAGCGGGTGATCGAAGCGGAACTGCCCGTTCCGCAAGCTGCATCCAGACTGAAGATCCTGCTGGTCGATGACGATGCCTTGATCGCCATGAGTTCGGTCGACATGCTTGAAGATCTCGGCCACGAGGTCGTCGAAGCAAACTCCGGCGCGCAGGCGCTGGAACTGATCAGCAGCGGTCAGCATTTCGACCTTGTCATAACCGACTATTCGATGCCTGGTATGACCGGTGCACAGCTGGCCCAGGCCGCACGGGACATTTATCCGGCATTGCCGATCGTGCTGGCGACAGGTTACGCCGATCTTCCCGCCGGCACCGATATCGATCTTCCGAGATTGGCAAAGCCCTATGATCAGGCTCAGCTCGCCAAGGAAATCGCCAAGGCGATGGCAAGCGAAACAATTCAGCTTCTCAGGTCCGGCAGTGGTGCACGGGGCTCAGCGCCCATAGTGCCGCGTGTCCTTTCAGGCGCGCAAAGGACGCTGTAACACTTTTAAGCGCTGCATCATTGTGTCCTTAAATCGATTCCGATTTAAGAATTAAGCCGTGGCCTGTCCAAGGCCGACGATGCCAGCAATGAAATCGGCGATGGCGCCTGTGTCGTCCAGATCGAAGACCGGCAGGGCCGTATCCGTGACGGCATGATCGGCGGCGATAGCGCAGATATGGGGATCGCTTGGTGCCAACGGTTCACGATTTGCCGCCTCCAGGCGGCGGGCCTCGATCTTCGGGATCGGCTCGCGCTTGTAACCTTCGATCAGCACGAGGTCGCAGGGGGCGAGGCGGGCGAGGATCTCCTCGAACACAGGTTCGGGGGCACCGCGCAGCTCGTGCATGATGGCGTAGCGGGTGCCGGAGACGATGGTGACCTCGTGGGCGCCGGCCTGGCGGTGGCGGTAGCTGTCGGCCCCGACCTTGTCGATGTCGAAATCATGATGGGCGTGCTTGATCGTCGAGATCCTGTAGCCGCGGCGGGTGAACTCCGTCACCAGTCGGACGGCGAGCCCCGTCTTGCCTGAGTTCTTCCAGCCGGCGATGCCGAAGATTTTCGGTGCGGTCATCCGCGAAGGGCCTCCAGCCAGCGTTCCGCCTCGACGAGATCGTCGGGCGTATTGATGTTGAAGAAAGGGTCGAGCAGGCTGGCGCGGGTCGGATGCAGCGGAAACGCCACTTCCGTAACGTCATGCCGTAACAGGAAGTCGCGTACGCGGCGCTTCTCGTCGGTGGTGATCCAGGCTTCGAGATCGGCGGCCAGCGTCACCGGCCAGAGCCCGAAGACGGGATGGCTGCGGCCCTCGGAGGCGGCAATGGCGATCTGCGACGGGTGCTCGATCGCTGCCGCCAGCCGGGCGACGAGATCGGCCGGGAAGAACGGGCAATCCACCGAGACGGTGACGACATGGGTGATCGAGGGCAGGCCGGCGGCATAGACCATGGCTGCATGGATGCCGGCCATCGGCCCGGCCTTACCGCGAAAACGGTCGGGAACGACAGGCACGCCCTCGGCGGCGGCATCGGCATTGACGGCAACGAGCGGGGCCTGCTGCGAGAGGCGGGTCAGCACATGGTGGAGCAGGCTCTCGGCCCCGAGCATCACGCCTGCCTTGTCGCGGCCCATGCGCTGCGAGCGGCCGCCAGCCAATACGACGCCTGCTATATCAGATCTGCCAAGCAAGAATTCAGCCATCATCCTTCCTCAGACCGGCGCGCGCGGCGCGGATTCCTGCGCGATCGGCGATACGCGGCGCTTGGCCTCACGATAGAACGTATAGAGGCCGGAGGCGATGACGATCGCGGCGCCGACGAGCGTCCAGCTGTCAGGCACTTCGGCGAAGAAGAGGAAGCCGAGCAGGGAGGAGAAGATCAGGCTGGTATAGCGGAACGGCGCGACGAAGGAGATTTCGCCGGTACGCATGGCGAGAATGACCGACTGGTAGCCGACGAGCACCAGTACCGAGGCGAGCACGAGATGCCCGAGCGAGGTGGCGCTGACCGGCTGCCAGCCGCCGAGCAGCGGGATGAGCAGTGCGCCGAAGAAGGAGGCCGACATGGCAGTGATGACGGTTATCATCAGCGAGGGAATTTCCGGGCTGATGCTCCGGGTGGCGAGATCGCGGCCGGCCGTCGTCAGCACCGCGGCGACGCAGAGCAGGGCGGCGGCGGTGAATCCTTCCGGGCCGGGGCGAATGATGATCATCACGCCGACGAGGCCGACGAGAATCGCCGACCAGCGCCGCCAGCCGACCGGCTCACCGAAGAACAGCGCTGCACCGAAGGTGACGACCAGCGGCAGCGACTGCAGGATCGCCGAGGCATTGGCGATCGGCATCAAGCCGAGCGCGGTGATATAGGTGACGGCGGAGAGCGTCTCACAGATGATCCTGAAGATAATCATCGGCTGCAGCATGACCCGCCAGGAGCGCAGCGCGCCCATTTTCCAGGCGATCAGATAGACCAGCAGGCTGGTGAAGAGGCCGCGCAGGAACATGATCTCGCCGGCGTTCATATGGGCGATCACCGATTTGGATAGGGCGTCGCTTGCGGAAAAGCCGGCCATCGCCATGCTCATATAGATGGCGCCCTGAGTATTGCGTGACCGCGGCATGAAGAGATTCCCGTTACCTGTGCGCCCCTTTTAGTCGCGAAGATGCATGAAGGGAATCGGATGAATGTCACACCAGGCATAAATCGATGATGCGGTGCACAATGGCACTGATGTCAATGCAGGCGTGTGGGCGGAAGTCCGACAAATGCCTGTTTTATAACGTGAATTCCGTTATTTCCGACGCCGCGATCAAGGCGTCGATGAGGACGTCCGTCGCGTTGCCGGTTCGGCCATAGGCGTTTTTCTCGTCCTGCGCGGGAAACGGGTGGCTGCATCGCCTGATGTTTGAGCATCTCAGATCTCGTAACAACCCAGGAGAGACCGATATGACACTTCTCAACGACAAGATCGCAATCATTACCGGCGCAAGTTCCGGCATCGGCCGCGCGGCGGCGAAACTCTTTGCACGGCAAGGCGCCAAGCTCGTAGTCACCGGCCGGCGGCAGGACGCGCTCGATGCCGTCATCGCGGAAATCGAGGCGGAGGGTGGTCAGGCCGTCGCCATATCAGGCGATGTCAGGGACGAGGCGCTGCAGGCAAGGCTCGTCGGGACGGCAGTTTCGCGTTTCGGCCGGCTCGACATCGCCTTCAACAATGCCGGCATCCTCGGTGAGATGGGGCCGGTCGCCGGGCTGTCGCTGGAGGGCTGGCGCGAGACGATTGAGACCAATCTCACCGCCGCCTTCCTCGGCGCCAAGCACCAGTCGGCGGCGATGGGAAAAGGCGGCGGATCGCTGATCTTCACCTCGACTTTCGTCGGCCACACCGTCGGCATGCCTGGCATGGCCGCCTATGCGGCGAGCAAGGCGGGGCTGATCGGCTTCGTGCAGGTGCTCGCCGCTGAACTCGGAGCGCAGAAGATCCGCGTCAATGCATTGCTTCCCGGCGGCACCGACACACCCGCCAGCATCACCAACGCGCCCGATGCCACGCCGGAAGTGCTCGCCTTCGTGGAGGGGCTGCATGCGCTGAAACGCATGGCGCAACCCGAAGAGATCGCCAATGCGGCGCTTTTCCTCGCCTCCGACATGTCGAGCTTCGTGACCGGCACGGCGATGCTGGCGGATGGTGGGGTTTCGATCAGCCGGACATAGGGCCGGCAAGGGAAGGTGCCGTCAGGTTATCGCTGCGGCACGTTCTTTGTTGCGGCGGGCTATGCCGCCGCAACAAAGGCATCGATCAGGCGACCTCGCGTATGTCTCTTTCCGCCTGGCGGTCAAGGTAGGCGACCAGGTCCTCGATGGTGACGAGGGGCAGGTTGTGGCGTTCGGCGAAGAGCGTGAGTTCGGGCAGGCGAGACATGGTTCCGTCGTCGTTGGCGACTTCGCAGATGACGCCGGCGGGGATTCTTGCGGCGAGGCGGGCGAGATCGACGGCGGCTTCGGTATGGCCGGGGCGGCCGAGCACGCCGCGGGGGTTGGC
>NZ_JALBGX010000208.1:0-8387 GCF_023006465.1 Rhizobium sp. PRIMUS64
CGGCGGCCTCAGCGGAACCTGCCTGTTGCCTGGGGCCGTCGGCGGCAGCCTTCTGTGCGGCGCGCGCCAATTCTTCCATCACGCGTTCGGCATTAGCCTGCGCCGCCTTGGCGCGCACGGCCGCCTCGCGGGCGGCCTGGCGCTGCTGCATGATCGTCTGTTCGTGCTTCTTGGCTTCGGCCATCCGCAGGGCATTGTCGAACAGGCTGCGCTTGCGCGGATCCTTCAGCGTTTCATAGGCGCGGCCGATCTCGGCGAACCGGGCCGTAGCTGTCGGATCGTCCTGATTGTGGTCGGGATGGGCTGATTTGGCCATGTTGCGCCAAGCCGCCTTGATCTCGTCTACTGCCGCGTCGCGCCTGACGCCCAGAATTTTATAAGGATCGCGCATGTCAAAACCGCCGGTGTTGCGATGCGGCAAGCCTCGTCCTTGCCCGGCATCCCCGTCCAATAAAACGTGTGTGGCGCCACCCGCCACAAAGGCAGGAAGAACCACTCTCAACGCCGATCCTGCGGCGGAGTTGCTAATCACTTGTTATTTCTGTGGAGACATGTGGGGTGTTTCGCGGCGAATGGTTAGCTCTTTGCTAAGCATTGGGCAGAAAGCGGCCGCGCGTTAACCTGTTGGTGGCGGCGCCCCGCGTCTTTCGAACGCGCAAAGGGACGCTGTAACATTTTGAACTAACTTGGGAAGATCAGCTCTCCGGCTGGAAACTCAGAAGCTGCCAGTTGCCGCCGCCGACGAGGCAGGTCTTGCCGTAGAATTTGGCGATGCCGACATAGGAATGTCGGGTCGTGCGGAACTGGCGGCAGACCTGGCCGGACTCGTTGTTCTCGACGATCGTATCGATGACGCCGGCACTGCCCGTCGATGCATTTGCCCAGGGAAGCGGCTGGCCCTCGAGCCTTTGCACATCCGCCGAGGTGACGGCATTGCGCACGGTCATCTCGTCGGAAAGCGTGTCGGTGCTCGGCGGTGTCTGCGGCACGGTGCCGGTTGCCACCGACCGGTCGACCTTGGCGTCACTCAAGAAATCCATACCGCCGCCGACGCAGCCGGAAAGCGATAACATCGCGGTGCTGATGACGAAGAACGCGCGGCTGCGTCGCCGCAGGCCCTTTGTATGGCGAGATGACTTTGTTATGACTTCCACCCTGCATCCTGTCCAGTTATCAAAAGCTGGGCGAGTTTTGAATAATCCGGGGCATTTGAACCAATATGTCGGCAAACGAGTTAACAAGCGGTGACTTTACCGAAAGTGGCGAACCCTTCAAGCTCTTTGCCGAATGGCTGAAAGAAGCCGAGGCGTCCGAGCCCAACGACCCCAATGCGGTGGCGCTGGCAACGGTCGATGAGGATGGTCTTCCCAATGTCCGCATGGTTCTCCTGAAGGGATTCGACGACAACGGTTTCGTCTTCTACACCAATTTCGAGAGCCAGAAAGGCCGCGAAATTCTTGGACAGAAAAAGGCTGCCATGTGCTTTCACTGGAAAAGCCTGCGCCGCCAAGTGAGGCTGCGCGGCCCCGTCGAGATCGTCACCGATGCCGAAGCGGACGACTATTTCAAGACACGCGCGCGCGGCAGCCGCATCGGCGCCTGGGCCTCCAAACAATCCCGTCCGCTCGAAAGCCGATTCGCGCTGGAAAAGGCGGTGGCCGAATATACCGCGCGCTATGCCATCGGCGAGATTCCGCGCCCCGCCCACTGGTCGGGCTTCCGCATCCGGCCGACCTCGATCGAATTCTGGAAGGACCAGAAATTCCGCCTGCACGACCGGATCGAATTCCGCCGGCCATCACCGGAAGGCGAATGGGACAAGGTGCGGATGTATCCGTAACGGGCTTATCTGCCCATCAGCTTCAGCGGTATGCCGGAGGCAAGCGCCGAGACGTAGCGTCGCTTCTGGTAGAAGCCGTTGAGCGAAATGCGTGGGAGATAACCGGTCAGCTTCGCTGCCGGCCGCCCGGGTTGCGTGGTAACCGCGAGGGTAAAGCCGAGATTGCGAGCGATGCGCGCCTCGCGGGCGGTCGCAGCGTCCGGCGTGCCATAGGGATAGGCGATCGTCTCGGGACGGATACCGGTCACCGCTTCGAGGTAATCGGCCGAAGCCTGCATTTCTATTCGTGCTTCGGCTTCCGGCAGCCGGGCCAGCGCGCGGTGGCTGATCGTATGGGCGCCGAGCGTTGCGAGCGGATGTGCCGCCAGCCATTGCAATTCGCCGGGTCCCATCACCAGTTCGCGGACGATATCCGTCGGCTCGATGCCGTTTTCCCGCACCAGCAGATCGATGGCGGCGACGGCGCGCGCCTCGTCGGAGCGATGGATATAGGCGGCGAAGCGGTCGAAGGCATGCCATTGCTGCTGCGAGCTGTCGAGCACCAAGCGCTCCATGCCGCGGCCGAAATCGAAGCGGATTTCCGGCACCTGGCGTAACAGGATCGCCAGCGTCTCCCACCAGATGCTGTGGGAGCCCTCGGCAAAACCCTTGGCGACGAATACCGTGAACGGCGCTTGATGCCGCTCGAACACCGGCAGCGCATGTTCCAGATTATTGCTGTATCCGTCGTCGAGCGTGAAGGCAGCAAACGGCGCTCCACCCTCGGGCTCCGCCAGCAGCGCCGGCACCTCGCCGAGCGGCACGAAACGATAACCCTCCCGCCGCAGCCGCCGCAGCGCCGCATCGAGAAAACGGGGGGTGATTTCGAGATGCGCATTCGGCTCGAAGGCCTCTGGCACGTGCGGGCGGACATGATGCAGCGTGAAGACGACGCCGCGCCCGCGCGCTTCGCGCATCAGCCCGGCCGAGGCGAGCAGCCAGGAAACCTCGAGCCCGGCGCCGATCGCTGCGCGTTTTGCCAGTCGCTTGAATTGTCCCGTCATGCGGCGCCCGTCCCTTGCCTTTGCTGGAAACTAGCAAGTGCGACTTAAGCCTTGCTGAATCCCTGTTCGGAACAGGTCTTTGATTTCCTGTTAACCAAGGCAATGAAAAGACTAGAAAAATGATAGGCGTTGCCTCAAAGTCGCGCCAAACTTACGGCTTCTGTCACATTACGGCACAAATGCCGGTCTGACCGGGAGCCCGCATCGAGGGCTGCGCATCAGGGGCCAGCGTATGAGGGGCCAGGGTATGAGGGGAAAGTGCATGAGAAAGCTTTTGGCGGCTGTTTTGACCGTAACGCTTGCCGTTTCGGCGCCTCTTGCGGCCCTTGCCGGCAATGCTTCGCTGATCCTCGATGCCCGTACCGGCAAGGTTCTCGCCGCCGAAAACGCCGATACGCTGAACCATCCGGCCTCGCTGACGAAGATGATGACGCTCTATCTCACCTTCGAGGCGTTGAAGCGCGGCAAGATCGCCTGGGACACCCCGATCAGGATTTCGAAATACGCCGCCGCACGGCCGCCGACCAAGCTTGGCGTCAAGGCGGGTGGCACGATCACCGTGCGCGAGGCGGTCTATGGCATGATCGTCAAATCGGCCAATGATGCCGCCTCCGCCATGGGCGAAAAGCTCGCCGGCTCGGAAAGCGGTTTTGCCCGGGTGATGACGGCCAAAGCCCGCCAGCTCGGCATGAGCCGCACCGTCTTCGTCAACGCATCCGGCCTGCCGGACGGCCGCCAGGTCACGACGGCGCGTGACATGTCGACACTCGCTGTCGCATTGATGAAGAATTATCCGAACGAATACCGGCTGTTTTCAACGGCAAGCTTCAATTTCCGCGGCCAAACCGTGCGCGGCCACAACAATCTCATGTACCGCTACCAGGGCATGGACGGCATCAAGACGGGGTATACCAACGCTTCCGGGTTCAACCTCGTCAGCGCCGTCAGGGATGGCAACCGCCGCGTGGTCGGCGTCGTGCTCGGCGGCCGCACTGCCCGCAGCCGCGACGACAAGATGGCTGGTTTGCTCGACCGTTATCTCGGCCGTGCCTCGTCCTCCGGCGGCGCAAAGCTGGTGGCGAGCGTCGGCGCGAAAGAAACTGTCGAAGTCGCGTCCGCCGCTGACGCGTCCGATGTTCCAGTGCCGCTCAATGCACCGCGCCCGGCCGACGATCTCGCAGCCAAGAGCCTGGCCTATGCCGACGACGCCGTCGTGCCCCTGGATCGTCCCGTCGCGATGGACGAGATCCTGAGCGCCGGCAAGACGCCAAAGACATCAGCAGAGAAGGCCAATGGCGACTGGCAGATCCAGATCTCGGCCGCCCCTAGCGCCGATGCGGCGCGCGCGCTTCTCGCCCAGGCGAAGTCGGAAGCCGGTGCGCCGCTCGTTTCTGCCTCGCCCTATACCGAGGCGGTCGGGCAGGGGGCCAACAAGATCTATCGCGCCCGCTTCGTCGGCTTCGCCAGCAAGGATGCCGCCGTCTCGGCCTGCGATGCGCTGAAGCAGCGCTCCTATGACTGCATGCTGCTGCCGGATCGCGGCTGATCGCCGCCTCAGCACTGCGGCAATTCACTCTGGACAAGCATCGGGAATCAGCGTCTCCTCCATAAACAAAAGGAGAACGCCCATGTTGCGTCATCTTGCCGACCAGTTCGAAATCTCATCCTCTGTTCACGTCGCTGCCAACAACATCGAGCGTGATGCCGACTGGTTCCTGCTGAAGCTGCAGGAGGAAATGGGTGAACTGACCCAGGCATGGAACCGGCTGACCGGCCGCGGCCGTGCGAAGGGCCGCTCGCCTGAAGACATGCAGCGCGACCTCGCTGACGAGACCGCCGACGTTCTCGGCCATCTTCTGCTGTTTGCCCGTCACAACGATCTCGATCTTGCTGCCGCGATCGAACGGAAGTGGCTGTTTCGGCCGGCGGAGGTGCCGAAGAGCTGATGCATGTCGGCCGAAAGTGCCGGCGGTTTTCGGGAATGGCATATTCAATGTGACGCAGTTTCGGCTTAGCCGTCCGTCTTCGGAAAATCCGGCTGCGCCTCCGGCCTTGCCGTCCGGAAGGCTTCGAGCGTCACACACCGCTGCTCGACCGCAAGCAGCAGCGGGTAGGGCGTCAGATCATGGCCGAGACGGCGGGCACTGCTCATCTGCGGAATGAGATGAAGCTCGGCCCAGCCCGGACGATTGCCGAAACAGAAGGGCGACGGACTCTGACGCTGCACGAGCGTCTCTTCGAGCGCGGTAAAGCCGAGGCTCAGCCAGTGCGCCAGCCAGCGTTTCACCTCCGCTTCGCCAGCGCCGAGGTCATCGCGCAGGAAATGCCGGACGCGCTGAACTGTCAGAGCATGCATTTCCGAAGCGATATGGGCGGCAAAACCTCTCGCCTCGGCGCGCAGTGCGGGATCCTCGGGCAGGAGGCTCGGATCGGGATAGGTCTCCTCGATATAGGAGAGGATCGCTGACGACTGCGGCACGACATGGCCGCCGCCGATATCGAGCGCTGGCAGCAGCCCCTGCGGATTGAGCCGGCGATACTCGCCGGGCTCCAGCGAGCTCACAGGCACATAGCGGTAGGCAATACCCTTGAGTTTGAGCGCAATCCGCACCCGTTCACCCGCCGAATTCTGCCATCGCGAAATCAGCCGCATCACGATCTTCCCGAAGCTTAAGTCAGCCGACCTTATGGCGGTAGAATTTGCTGTCCACCGCCATCAGCGGGAAGGAGCGGGGCAGGGCGCTCTTGGCAATCTCGGTAAAGCCGTTCTTCTCGTAGAAGCGATGCGCGGCGACGAACTTGTCGGTTGTGCCGAGGAAGATATCGGTGAGGCCGGCATCCCTGGCGTGGGCAAACAGCCGATCGAGAAGCCGCGCCGCCACGCCATGCTCGCGGCCGCGAACCTCGGCGGCGACGAACATCTTGCGCAGCGCCGCCTGGTTGTTGCCGATATCCTTGAGCCCGACCGTGCCGACAATGGCGCCATCCTTGACGGCGACCCAGAACTGCCCCTGGCCGGACTGATAGAAATCCGGGATGACCCGGAGATCCGGCTGCGCATCCACGGTGATATCGATGCCGAATTCTTCGCGCTGGATCGGCAGGATCACCGAAAGCACGGCATCGGCGTCATCGGCGGTGAAGGTTCTGATTTCGACGTCCGCCATGACGGGTCCTTTCGCCTCAGGTCTGCGTGCCGCCGACCGTCACCTGATCCATGCGCAGATGCGGCTGGCCGACGCCGACGGGAACCCACTGGCCGGCCTTGCCGCAATTGCCGATGCCGGTATCGAGCTTCATGTCATTGCCGATCATCGACACCCGCTTCATCGCGTCCGGACCGTTGCCGATCAGCATCGCGCCCTTGATCGGAGCGCCGACCTTGCCGTTCTCGATCAGATAGGCCTCGGTGCAGCCGAAGACGAACTTGCCGGAGGTGATATCCACCTGGCCGCCGCCGAAGGAGACGGCATAAATGCCCTTCTTCACCGAGGCGATGATTTCCTCGGGCGTCTTGTCACCGCCGAGCATATAGGTGTTGGTCATGCGCGGCATCGGCACATGGGAATAGCCCTGGCGGCGGCCGTTGCCGGTGGGCGCCATGCCCATCAGCCGGGCATTCTGCCGATCCTGCATATAGCCGACGAGCTTGCCGTTTTCGATCAGCACGTTATAGGCAGACGGCGTGCCCTCGTCGTCGATGGTGATCGAGCCGCGGCGATTGTCGATCGTGCCGTCATCGACGACGGTGACGCCGGGAGCGGCGACCATCTGGCCGAGAAGGCCGGCAAAAGCCGACGTCTTCTTGCGGTTGAAATCGCCTTCCAGCCCGTGACCAACAGCCTCGTGCAGCATCACGCCCGGCCAGCCGGAGCCGAGCACCACGTCCATCGTGCCCGCCGGCGCATCGATCGCCTCGAGATTGACGAGCGCCTGGCGCAGAGCCTCGTCGGCGCCGTATTGCCAGCTGCCTTCGGCAATGAAATCGCCGAAGCCGATGCGCCCGCCGCTGCCATAGGAGCCGCTCTCCTGCCGATCGCCTTCGCCGACCATGACCGAGATGTTGATGCGCGTCATCGGTCTGATGTCGCGGACGCGGTGTCCGTCGGCACGCAGGATATCGACGACCTGCCAGCTTGCGGCGACCGAGGCCGTCACCTGCCGCACCTTGTCATCCTTGCCCCTGAGATAGGCGTCGATGTCCTGCAGGACCTTGACCTTCTCCTCGAAGCTCGGCTGCCCGATCGGGTTCTCGTCGCTGTAGAATTTCTTGTTGGTGCCCTGGGGCGCTGCCGCATAGGAGCCGGAATAGCCGCGCGTCACCGCGCCGACGGCATCGGCCGCCCGCTTCAACGCCGCCACCGAGAGATCGCCGGCATGGGCATAGCCGACCGCTTCGCCGGCAACGGCGCGCAGGCCGAAACCCTGTTCGGTGTTGAAGCTGCCGCCCTTCAGCCGGCCATTGTCGAAGGTCAGCGCTTCCGCCTGCGCATGCTCGATGAACAGTTCGCCATCATCGGCGCCGGACAGAGCCTCGGCCACGTGCTTGCGCATCGTGGCTTCATCGGCATCGAAAAGCGTCAGGAGATCGGTGGTCATGGTATGGCTCCAAGCATGCGTTCAGGAGTGCACTTACTCCCTAGATAGGGCTCCACATATTAAGGAGTGAAGCCCCGCCGTCGAATTATTCTTTGTTGGGCAGGATGATGTGGCGAGACGGAACGTACCATGCGATGAGCCGGCGGGGAACGGAGAGGGCGCGGCGCAATCTCTTCTCCCCTCGGGGAGAAGGTGCCGGCAGGCGGATGAGGGGGCTGCACGGCAGATCCTTCACGTAAACCCTGTTCCCGGTACGCCAACGATAACGCCGTCTCTCAAGACCCTGAGCACAGTCGAGGCGGTGCCAGCGCGGTCGCAGCTCGCATGGGCTTTGTTGAAAAGACCGGCTTCGCCGGCCCCCTCATCCGCCCTACGGGCACCTTCTCCCCGCTGGGGAGAAGAGGGAATCGAGACGTCGCGACTAGCCTGCGCATCACGGCAGGGCGTCGAAGCCTTCGGCGAAGCCCTTGAGGTCGACGGGGATGCCGATGCCTTCTTCCGGCGTCTGGAAGACGATGAAGGTTGCCTGGGCGCCGCTGCGGAAGGTCTTGAGTAGCTCGTCCTCGAGCACGACCTCGGCGTAGCAGCCATCGGCGAAGCAGCGGACGAAATAGGCGCGGCCGATATCCTTGCCGTCGACATTGAGCCCGAGGCCGTTCGGCAGCAGCACGCCGAGCGGCGCCAGCACGCGCAGGATCTTCGACTTGCGGTCGGCCGTCTTCAAGACAACGACGGAAAGCCCGACCTCAGGCCGATCCTCGGCGATGACGTTCTGCATCAGCGCGCATTGTTCGGTCGCAGCCCCGGCCGGCTTGTCGCAGACGACGGACCACGCGCCATGATTGGACTTTACCGTGCCGGGCGCCGGCGGCTGCGTCTGGCCGGGCGTCACCTGTTCGACATTC
>NZ_JALBGX010000209.1:0-8356 GCF_023006465.1 Rhizobium sp. PRIMUS64
ATTTGCCGATGCCGGGGTCGCCGCCAATCAGCACCGCCGAGCCGCGCACGAAGCCGCCGCCAAGCGCCCGATCGAGCTCCGACATGGCGGTGTGGATGCGCGGTGCCTCCTCGATCTCGCCCGACAGCGCCGTCAGCGCTACAGGGCGGCCCTTTTTCGGTGTCTTGCCGGGACCGGAGCCGATCCCGCCCATCGGATCCTCTTCGACGATGGTGTTCCACTCGCCGCAGTTTTCGCATTTGCCGGCCCAGCGGTTATGAACCGTGCCGCAACTCTGGCAGATGAATTGTGTCCTGGCCTTCGCCATCAATTACTCTTTCAGTCCGGGTTTCGAGGCAAGCAGACGCGCCGCTTCATCGAATCATTGTCGTGCTTGAGATAATGACTATCGCGACGGATCAAAACTAATGATTTCCCCATCAGCACACCCGTGCCTATCCTTTGCTCCTAGTCATTCGGAACGGTGGAAGATGTTCGATTATTCGCTCGCACACTGGCTTGCATTTCTGTCGGCGGCGGTTTTGCTCAACCTCTCGCCCGGCCCCGACATCGCCTTCATCCTCGGTCACACGATGAGAGGCGGAAAACGTGCCGGTTTTTCCGCGTTGTTCGGCGTCTGGTCTGGCGCCTGCCTGCACGTGCTGATGGCGGCACTCGGCCTTTCCGCCGTGCTTGCCGCTTCCGCTGCCGCCTTCTCGACGGTCAAATGGATCGGCGCCGCCTATCTCGTCTGGCTGGGCATTCAGGCGTTGCGCGCCGGCGGCGGCAATGGACTGATAAAGGCTGCCGGTGAAGAAATGCCGGTCGCAAGGATCTACCGGCAAGGAATCCTTGTGTCGCTGCTCAATCCGAAGGTGGCGATCTTCTTCCTGGCCTTCCTGCCGCAATTCGTCGTCGAAGGGGCAGGACCGGCATGGGCCCAACTCCTGCTGCATGGCGCGCTCATCATTGTCGTCGCTGCCTTCATCGAGCCGCCGCTCGTCCTTCTCGGAGGGCGCCTTGCCGATGCGCTCAGGCATAATCAGAAAGTCGGGCTATGGCTCGATCGCAGCCTCGGCGCGCTCTTCGTGGCGCTCGGGGTCCGGCTTGCGCTCAGCAGCCGTTGACGGGCGAACTCTACTCCTCGGCGACATAGCGCCGCTCGTGGCGGAGCCCCATGCTGGTCAGGATCTCGTATCCGATCGTGCCTGCTGCCCGCGCCACGTCGTCGACTGGCATATTCTTGCCGAACAGCTCGACATAATCCCCGGCACGCACGGCATTGTCAGGCAGGTCGGTGATATCGAAGATCGTCAGGTCCATGGTGATGCGGCCGGCAACCGGCACCTTGTGTCCGGCGATGAAACCTTGCCCGCCTTGCGGCACCACTTGGCGCAGCGGTACGCCACCGCTCGACTGGCTGCGCATATAGCCGTCGGCATAACCGGCCGAGGCGATCGCCAGCCGGCTTTTGCGGTTGAGCTGCAGCGCCCGCCCGTAGCTGACGGTCTCGCCGGCCTCGACATTTCGCACCTGGATGATGCGCGCTTCCGCTGTTGCCACCGGCCGCATCGGGTTCGTCATGCCGCAGACCGCTTCGCCGCCATAAAGCGCAATGCCGGGGCGGGTCAGGTCGAAGTGATAATCCTCGCCGAGAAAGATGCCGGCCGAGGCGGCAAGACTTGAATCGATGCCTTCGTAGGCGGCGCTAACCCTGTGGAATGATTCGAGCTGCCGCCGGTTCATCGCATGGCTGGGATCGTCGCCGCAGGCGAGATGGCTCATGACAAGCACCGGCGCGAAACTCGCCGGCCGCGAAACGTCGTCGACGAGCGCGATCGCATCGTCGATATGCAGTCCGAGCCGATTGAAACCAGTATCGACATGCAGCGCGCAGGGATAGTCGCCGTAATCGGCCAGCACCGCCATCCAGAAGGCGAGTTGCTCGTCGGAGGAAATCACCGGCACCAGATCATTGTCGAAGAAGCGCCGCTCGGTGCCCGGCCAGATGCCGGAGAGCACGAAGATGCGCGCCTCCGGCGCATAGAGGCGAAGGGTGACGCCCTCGTCGACGGTCGCGACGAAGAAGTCGCGGGCGCCCGCCATATAGAGCGCTTCGCCGGCATCCTCGATGCCCATGCCATAGGCATCCGCCTTGACGACGGCCGAGGCGCGCGCTGCACCGGAGCGGCGCGCCATATCGCGCCAGTTCTCCGTCAGCGCGGTCAAGTCGACGGTCAGCCGCAGGCCTGCGGAAGCGAAAAGATCGTCGTCGTCGAAGGGAATGGGAAAATCTGTCATGAATCGCCGTGAAGAAATGAAGGGAAAATCACCTCACCCAGTCTAGTGAGCATTGCGACCAAGGGAAAGCGCGGGCGGTCACATACCATCCTTTGCCGCCTGTACGATCACTTTTGTTCAAGACGCATGGCGGCTTCGGCGCTAATCTACCCGCATGCAGAACGTATCTCAGAAAGAGGCGGCGGAGGCTATGCCGCTCGCCAACGTGGAATCGGCCCGCTTTTGGCGGGACAGCCGCTTCCGCGACATGGAGTGTCTGAGCGCTACCTTCCTCACTCATGAATATGCGCCGCATGCGCACGATACATTCAGCATCGGCGCGATTGAAAGCGGCAGCCAGATCGCCACGCTGAGCGGCAGGCGGGAGGAAACCGGCCCCGGCGACCTTTATCTTATCGATCCCGGCGTCATTCATGACGGTGCTCCCGGCGGCGAGGGCTACCGTTACCGCATGATCTATCCGGACATGAAATTATTCATCGATATTCTGGAGGATGTGACCGGCAAGGCCTTTCACGCGACGCCGTCTTTTTCCGGCGGGCTTCCACGCGATCCGCAGCTCGCCAATGCTTTTCACTCCGCCCATCGCACGCTCGAAAGGGGTGCAGGTGCATTGGAGTCCGATGAAAGCATGTTCTCGGTGCTGGCGGCGATCTTTGCGCGCCACGGCAGCACCATGGTCGTGCCTGTCGATACGCAGGAGCGAAGCGCCGTCGCCCGCGCCCGCGAATACCTCATCGAGAATTTCGACAGCGACGTCGGCCTTGAGGAACTGGCCGGGGTGGCGAGGTTGAGCCGCGCGCATCTCATCCGCGCCTTCCGCAAGGAATACCACATCACGCCGCATGCCTTCCTGACGGACCGGCGCGTGCAGGTGGCCCGCAGGTTGCTGCGGCAGGGGCGCATGCCGGCCGATATTGCGTTCGAATGCGGTTTTGCCGATCAGGCGCATTTCACCCGGCACTTCAAGGCGCGCACAGGCGTAACACCCGGTCAATTCCGAACGGGCTGATCACTTACGTTCAATACGGCTGGGTCGGGCTGGGCTACTGCTCCGCGATCTTAATCGGGAGGTTGCCATGTTGCAGCAGAGCCGGCCGGCCGGCGAATTTCTTGCCGGAATGCGCGCCATCTTTCCACTTGTCGTCGCCGTTGCTCCGATCGGCCTGGTTTTCGGCGCGATTTCGGCCACCAAGGGGCTTTCGGTCTTGGAAACAGCGCTGATGAGCGCGCTGGTCTTTGCCGGTGGCTCGCAGTTCGTGGCAATGGATATATGGGCGCATCCGGCAAGCTGGGTCGGCGTCGGCTTTGCCACCCTGCTGGTCAACATCCGCCATGTGCTGATGAGCGCCTCCATCGGCATGAAGATGCAGTCCTTCTCCACCATCAGGCGCTATGCCGCCATGTTGTTCCTTGCCGACGAACTCTGGGCCATGGCGGAGTTCCGCGCCGGCAGCACACGGCTGACGCCCGTATGGTATGCCGGTATCGTCACGCCCTTCTATGCCGCCTGGGTCGGCTCTTCGCTGGCAGGCGCGTTGCTCGGCGCCTTTCTGGGCGATCCCGCGGTCATCGGTCTCGATTTCGCCTTTCCGGCCGTGTTTGTCGTGCTGGTCATGGGCTTCTGGAAGGGACCGGAAACGGGCGCAATTCTGGCCGCGAGCGGAATTGCAGCCGTTGTCGTCCATCATTTCGTGCCGGGCGTGTGGTATATCGCAGCCGGTGCTTTGGCCGGACTGGTGATGGCTTTCTGGAAGGGTCGGGTACAGGAGCAGGCCGCATGACGCTTGATATCAATACCTGCTTGCCATCCTCGCTATGGCATTCGCGACGATTTTCACGCGCATCAGTGGTCTCGTCCTCATCCGTCATGTGCAGCTGGACGAACGCTGGAAAACGGCGATTGAGGCGATCCCGCCGGCGGTCCTGATGGCCGTGATAGCTCCGACCGCCTTTGCGACCGGCTGGGCGGAGACACTGGCATGTGCCGCAACGGCGCTGGCCGCCCGCCGCCTGCCGATGCTTGCCAGCGTCGTCGTCGGCGTTGTGGCGGTGGCCTTGTTGCGGGCCGCAGTTTTCTAAGGGAAATTGACCCGGAAAACCGCGTCAATGTTCCTCGTACTGTGTGAAGGAAGGATCGGCGAGATCGGCAAAGCGCGTGAATTCTGACTGGAAGGCGAGTTTCACCGTGCCCGTCGGCCCGTGGCGCTGCTTGGCGATGATGACGTCGGCCGTGCCCTTCACCTTGTCGAACAGCGCTTCCCATTCCGGATATTTCGGATCGTGGATGTCGCGCGGCTCCGAATTCTTGACGTAATATTCCTCGCGGAACACGAAGAGCACAACGTCGGCATCCTGCTCGATCGAGCCGGATTCGCGAAGGTCGGACAGCTGCGGCCGCTTGTCGTCGCGGCTTTCGACCTGACGCGAGAGCTGCGACAGCGCGATGATCGGAACGTTGAGCTCCTTGCCGAGCGCCTTGAGGCCGGTGGTGATCTGGGTGATTTCCTGCACGCGGTTGTCGCTGGATTTGCCCGAACCGGTCATCAGCTGAATGTAGTCGACCACAAGCACGTCGAGGCCGCGCTGGCGCTTGAGGCGGCGGGCGCGCGCCGAAAGCTGGGCGATCGAGATGCCGCCGGTCTGGTCGATATAGAGCGGCACCTTCTGCATCATCATCGAGCAGGCGACGAGCTTTTCAAAATCGGCATCGTTGATGTCGCCGCGGCGGATCTTCGAGGAGGAGACTTCCGTCTGCTCGGAGATGATACGGGTGGCGAGCTGTTCCGACGACATTTCGAGCGAATAGAAGCCCACGACGCCACCGTTCTTCGCCTTCATGCTCCCGTCCGACTGGACTTCGCCTTCGTAGGCGGCGGCAATATTATAGGCGATGTTCGTGGCAAGCGAGGTCTTGCCCATGCCGGGGCGTCCGGCCAGCACGATCAAGTCCGAACGCTGCAGGCCGCCCATCTTGGAATCCAGCGAATGGATGCCGGTGGAAATGCCGGAAAGCCCGCCGTCACGTTCCTTGGCGACAGCCGCCATGTCGATGGCGAGCGCAACCGCATCGTTGAAGGCCTGGAAGCCGCCGTCGTAGCGGCCGTTCTCCGCCAATTCGAAGAGGCGGCGTTCCGTATCCTCGATCTGAGACTGCGGCGGCATGTCGAGCGGCGCGTCATAGGCGATATTGACGACATCTTCGCCGATGGTGATCAGCGCCCGGCGCAGCGCCAGGTCGTAGATCGCCCGGCCGTAATCCTCGGCATTGATGACGGTGACGGCATTGCTGACGAGACTCGCCAGATATTGCGAAACCGTCATGTCGCCGACCTTCTCGTCGGCTTTCAGGAAGGTCTTGATCGTCACCGGGTTGGCGATCTTACCCATGCGGATGATATCGCCGGCAACCTCGAAGATCTTCCGGTGCAGCGGTTCATAGAGATGGATCGGCTTCAGGAAGTCCGACACCCGGTAATAGGCGTCGTTGTTCATCAGGATCGCACCCAGAAGCGCCTGCTCGGCTTCGATATTGTTGGGTGCTTCGCGATAATGCTGCTCCGACGGGGCAACAGCTGTAATCTTTCGAGCGGCGTCGTTCATCATCATCCGTTCTGTCTTTTTCCAGCTCCGGATTTGCAATTCCGGACGCGAAAATCAAGAGGCTACGAAAGGAGCGGGGGCTCGCTTCGCCTAAATCCTGAACGCTGTGCACGTTGTTCGACTTCTCCACAGTCTTGGGCGACACAAAGGAGAAATACTGGCAGTGTCACCCGCACGACACGGTATGGCGCCGACTCAGCCCATCCGTTTCGGAGAACGCTACTTTAGCGCGATGCCATAAGGCACGCAGCAAAAACATCCGGACAATCCCCTTAAAAAGCGACCCAGTCCACTACGCCTATGGAAGGGATGGAAACGAAAAAGCCCGGCGCGGTGGCCGGGCTTCCCTGTCGCGGATCGCTCCGACGAAATTATGCTTCGTCTTCGTCGACGCCGTCGGCTTCCGGATCGAAGAAGTCTTCCGGACGCAGCGCGTCTTCGTCGACGCCGTAGATCGCGTCGACCGAGGTGAGTTCTTCGCCCTTGGACTGGCGCTCTGCCTCTTCGGCCGAACGGGCAACGTTCAGCTCGACGTGGATTTCGACTTCGGCATGCAGCTGCAGTTCGACCTTGTGCAGGCCGATCGACTTGATCGGCGTGTTGAGGTGAACCTGGTTGCGGCCGATGTTGAAGCCTTCGGCGGCGAGAATCTCGACGACGTCACGGGCAGCAACCGAACCGTAGAGCTGGCCGGTTTCGCCGGCGGAACGCACGACGATGAAGGACTTGCCGTCGAGAACGTCGGCGACCTTCTGGGCTTCCGACTTGCGCTCGAGGTTGCGGGCTTCGAGCGTCGCACGCTCGGCTTCGAAGCGGGTCTTGTTGGCGGCGTTGGCGCGCAGCGCCTTGCCGAGCGGCAGCAGGTAGTTACGGGCAAAGCCGTCGCGAACCTTTACGGTTTCGCCCATCTGGCCGAGCTTGGAGATGCGTTCGAGAAGGATGACTTCCATTTTCTTTTTCCTTTCTTGTGTCTCAGATTTTCGTATCGGATTGTTTGGGGGCATCAGCATCTTTCGTCGGGGTCAGCGCGATCGCCTTGCGCGTATCGCTGAGACCGAGAACGAGGATGAGGAGAGCTGGCAGCAGCATGAGCATCGAGGCCAGATAGCAGAGGATGAGAGCCGGTATGCGCCAGTCCTTGCCGCGCGTGCGGAAATGCAGCGAGGCGAAACCGGAAAGCATGAAGCCGGCGCCGAAGGTGCCGATCACGGTCGCACCGACCAGCGCCGGAATGCCGCCGAAAAAGCAGGCGGCAAGCCCGGCCAGGAAGATGAAGATCGAGTTGCGGTTCATGCGCAGCGACGAGGGAATATCCTCGCGCGGGCGAAGGCCGCGGCCGGACGCTGAGACGATGCGCACGGCGAAGTAATAGGCGGCAAATAACATGCTGACCCACATGCCGCCCTGCAAAGCCGGCAGCATCAGCAGGATCAGCGACTTGGTCTGCGCAGTCGCCGCCGGATCGGGCATGAATTCCGGCTGCTGCTGCTTGAGCGAGGTGATCAGCAGATCGACGATCGGATCGGTAATCTCAGGCCCGTAGCCGATGATCACACCGATGACGATGACGGCGAGCGTCACCAGACCGCAGAGATGCAGCAGGATATCGGAGAGCGGATACCAGGCAAGCAGATGGTCGGGGCCGCCGAGTTCGGCGGCCGGACGCGCCAGATTGGCGAGATGGCTGAGCCAACCGGCCGGCAGAAGCGTCACCAGCGTCATGATCAGCGCGAAGGAGGGCGAGATCAAGATCGCCCCGAGGGCCGCAGCGGTGACGACGGCCGAGACCGCGGCGGCATTGCCCCATCCGAGCCCGACGATCAGGATCGGCAGCGCCGAGGCCGTGTAGAGAAGCGCGCTGAAAAACGACGGCTGCATGCTCGCACCCAGCACCAGCAGGGCGGCGGTCAATCCGGCGAGTGCGCCGATCAGCAGCGTTCTAATGTTCGGTCGTTTCAAGGTCGCTGTCCTGCTTCATCAAGCAGTTAGAGGATGTTGCTGAATCAAATTCAGAAACGTCTCAACATGGGTTTTAAGAGTTCCGATCCGCGCCCATCGCGGAAGGGAGAAGGGAAGGCACGAATGCCTTCCCTAAAGGTGTCGGCGTCGACCGATTAGGCGACGACGTAGGGCAGCAGGCCGAGGAAACGGGCGCGCTTGATCGCCTGGGCGAGTTCGCGCTGCTTCTTCTGGGAAACGGCCGTGATGCGGGACGGTACGATCTTGCCACGCTCGGAAATGTAGCGCTGCAGCAGGCGTACGTCCTTGTAGTCGATCCGCGGCGCATTGGCGCCGGAGAACGGGCAGGTCTTGCGGCGGCGATGGAACGGGCGGCGGACCGGAGCGGAGGAAGTTTCAGACATATCTCAGATCTCCCTTATACACGGTCTTCGCGCGGACGGCGCGGACGGTCGTCACGGTCGCCGAAGCCACCTTCACGCGGCGGACGCGGGCCGCGGTCGCGATCACCGCC